>DUZM01000146.1 GCA_013349485.1 Candidatus Hydrogenedentota bacterium
CACCGTAAGCCCGAGAAACTCGTAGATCGGCCCCATCCATTCGCGGTCCCGCCGCGCCAGGTAATCGTTGACGGTTATTAGATGAACGCCTTCACCGGCCAGGGCGTTGAGGTAGATGGGCATCGTCGCCACGAGCGTTTTGCCCTCGCCGGTGACCATCTCGGCGATGCTGCCTTGGTGCAGGACAATGCCGCCGAGGATCTGCACGTCGAAGGGGCGCAGCCCTACGACACGCTTGGCCGTTTCGCGGACCACCGCGAAGGTTTCCGGGATCAGGTCATCGAGGGATTCGCCTTGCGCCAGGCGTTGCTTGAATAGCCCGGTTTGCGCGCGAAGCGCGTCGTTGGTCATTGCCGCGCACTTGGCTTCGTTCGCACGAACAGCAGCGAGCACGGGCGTGAGCCGTTTGATCTGACGCTCGCTGCTGGTGCCAAAAATCGACTTCAGGACGGAATCAAACACGACGAACTGGCCTCTCTCCGGTTCCAGATGCTACCATCAGAGAAACAGGGGTAGTCGCGTCTTGTTCGAAGACTCGCCCGCTTGTGACAGTCCCTGTTTCCTTGAAGTCGCCCGGCGCAAGCGCACCGCGCGACGCTCGTAATGATAGCAAAGGCCTCTGGATGGAACAACTTGGGGACTGATCTGGTGTTGGCGTTGTACATAGTTTCGCTCGGCGTTTCAGCCGGTCTCGCCGGCCTGTTCGCGCAAGAAGTCCTTGTGGGGCAAGGGTATGTGCCAGGGTTCCGAACCAGCATCATGCTGGTTGGCGGCGTAGCGTGCGGGTACCTGTGTGTCCAAACGCTGTATATGGCAGTTGTCCGTATGTTGAAGCCGACGAAGGCCTGGCCGCACCTATTTGCGGAGACCCTGTCGCATCTGGGCACGCTCATCTTTCTGCCGTACGTGTTCCGGGTCCAGGTAGACTGGCCAGATCCGTTGCTCGAAAAAGTCGAGCCGCTGGTGTATGTCGGTGCGTTTGTCGTAGTTCACGGTTTCTTCAAACTGACGTCGTTTTTTGCGGCGCTCCGCGCTCGCCCGTCGGGACGCTTTGGCGCGCTGGGCTGGGCCGGCTTGTGTGCCGTAAGCGCCTTCGCGGCACACGCGTCTCTGACCACGTGGTTCCGAGAGACCGAAGCGGCTCGGCCGCGCGCCCCGGTAACGGCGCGGCATTGGCAGGTGGGCGATGCGCATGCGCTTGGCCGTGAGATGCCCGAAGGATCCGTGCTCGAGTTTGCGCTTGACTGTTATCCTGGACAGTGCTTGACGCTGCGTTTCGCACCGGCGCCGGCCGCAGGACCCGAGACGGCGTCTCCGGACAGCATCTACGTGACCGTCTTCCTCGACGGCGACGAGTCAAAGCGCTTCTCGGGACCCGTGCGCCTCACTACGGCGGGTTGGTCTGAACTGCGCGTGCCTGCCGACATTTTCCCGGACCGCCCCGTTGGCGGCAGCATCTCGTGGGGCTCACAGCGGGAACCCGGCTGGCGAAGAGTTCTTGGGCTGCGCCCCATGGCCATGTCCAATCGAAAAGTCCTGTTTTCAGGGCCGTTCCAGCACGAGGAACGGCGCCCCGAGACCGAAGACCCAAATTTGCTCGTGTTGGTGGTGGAGGGTCTGGGCGCCCGGCACGTATCGTGTCTCGGTTATGACCGAGAGACCACGCCCGCCATCGACCGCGAGTTGGCCCCGTTTGCACATACGTTCACCAACGCGTACACGGCCGCTCCGGAGACCGCGGCCGCGGCGATGACCGTGCTGACGGGTCTCGACCCGTTGGCCCACCGTTACCTAGGTGCGGCACATGGGCCGTTGCCCGAACGATTCGAGTCTTTGGCCGAGGTATTGCTGGATGACCGCTATGCGACGGCGGCATTTACCGAGGGCGAGGGCGAACGGGGTGGCGGTCTGGTTTTCGGGAGCGGCTTCGAGCGCGGTTTTGAATTCTTTGACGCATCGTATCGCTCCGCGTCGGGCGACGCGGCCGGGGGCGTAACTGATTCAAGTGCGACCCTTGAGAAGGTTCATGACTGGGTGGACGCGCACAGCGACGGAAAATTTTTCGCGTTTGTGTGTTTGCGCGAACTCTGCGCGTTTGAAATGCGCGAGCGTTATGCGCCGGGATTTGTCGGTGAAAGGGCCCGCCCCGCGCCGCGGGACGTTTACGACAGTGCGCTTGCCTACCTGGACGGACGCATCGGCGACCTGATCGCGCGTATCCGCAACCGGGACACCCGGAGGAACACCTGTATCGTATTGACATCGACTCACGGTTTCGACTTCACGGGCAAGCCGGATGCGGCGCCCAAAGTCGGTTTGGTCGAGGACGTGCTTCACGTTCCGCTTATTATCTATGTGCCCGGGCTGAAGAAGACGCCGCGGCCCGAGCTTGTGGCGCTCGAAGACGTGGCGCCCACGCTCGCGCATCTGGCCGGCGTACGGTTCAGCTCGCCGGTGGCCGGGCGCAGCTTCTTCGAACCGGCTTTTCTGAACGAGCCCATTTCCGTGTTCGGGGACCCCCTTGCCGTGAGTATTCGCACAGAAAGATGGCGTTTCACTTGGCAAACGCGGCGGAGGCCGTTTGGCGCCGGGATGGCAGAAGCCGACGAAGCAACGGGGCTATACGACGTCAGGGAACTGACGCGCCAAGGCTGGACAAGAAACGCGGCTGCGCAGTACCCGCGCATCGTCAGTGGCTTCCAGAAGCAGCTCGAAGAACACCTCGACACGCTGTCGGCCCCGTCGGACGACTAGTCTTGGGGATCGGGGCGGTCTGGGCGCTTGATGCGCGTTGATTTGGAGCGCGCGGTCGCTGGGTACAGCGGCTTTAAACTCGATGGCTTTTCTGAAAGCCGACGGCGTGTCATACTGTGGCGGGGAAAGCACTCGTACACGGTTTGCAGGAGCGTGCCATGTTGCCTCTCATTGCCCTGAGCACCATGTGTGCCCAGATGCTGGGGGCGGTTTCCGGCCCCATTCTGTCGCTTGACCTCGAGCAAGGGTGGACCCACCGGACCCAAGGCGCTTGGCGACTCCGGTTCGATCATCGCGAACTCCTTGCCATGCGCCATCCGTGGCAACCGAATCGAGACGGCGATTTTGCCTCGGCAGCGCGCTCCGTCACCGTTCCTGAAGCGTGGCGAGGTCCCGTATCCCTCGTATTCTATTGTTCCGATGATTATCAAGCTGTAGGTCGGTATGCCGGCGCCTCGTGGCTTACGGCCGAAGGTTTTGTTGGCCATCGCCTCAAACAGGTCATGGTTGACGGGGCTATCGCCTGGAGCGAAGACATCAGCGATGCCGTCAAGAAGGGCGAATCGCCGCGATACCGCGTGCCGCTTCCCGTTGAGCCAGGTCGGACCTTTCTTCTGACGCTTCTCGTGTATGATGCGGCGGCGTCGACAACCGAACTCGAAGGCGATTTCTACCAGTCAGGGGATGACACGACCCGCGAGGGGAATCCGAGTGCGACGAACTTCCTGAGCAACGTGTACTGGGGCGACGTGTGCTTGACAGATGGCGAGGCCATGCCGCCGCCGGGTAAGCGGCCTTCCGAAAGCAAGGTATTTGAGGTCCATGGCCGCCGTTGGCCGACGCCGACGTTTGGTGATGCCTGGCCCGATACCGCAGCAACCTTGGAAATCTCTGCGCCTGCAGGGCTGCCCGAAGAGGGTTTTCCCGCCCGGTGCGGGGTGCCCATCCACGCCGGAAAAGCAAAAGGGGCCAATGACGTATGTTTGCTGAGCCCGGAAGGCAAGAGGTTCCCGGCACAGAAGAGCGCGCTCGGCTCCTGGCCGGATGGTTCCGTCAAATGGGTCCTTGTGGAGTTTCCGGTGAAACCGGATTGCCGGAGCCTTGTTTTGGGGTTCGAGCCCGATAAGGCCGGTTTCACGAACAAGGCCAAAGTCACCGAGGAGGAGACAGTAATCAAAGTTGATGCGAGGCGCATCCTATTCGAGTGCCAGCGCGGCGATCCGGTAACGGGGGTGCGCGGCCGCGGCGGAAAGCGCGTTGAACGGGTGCAGCTTGCTCTGGACGTCATGGGCGAGGCCATACCGGGCCACGCCGATACGTTCCAAATCGAAAGCAATGGCCCTTTCACCTGCACCGTCGATATCGGGGGCCGGTTCGAGGCGGCGGATCGTACAGCCGCAACATTCAAACTCCGTTGCTCGGCCTTCGCGGACCTCCCTTTCCTCAGACTGTGGTTCCGTCTTTTCAACGACACCGATGCGGACCTAGTGGTTTCAGGCCTCGAACTGCGGCTGGTCTTGCCGTGCCCCCCGGAAAAGCTTCGTGTGCCGTCCGGCGAGGTCCAACCCGGGTTTCGGCTCGTGCAACGCACAGAAACACGGCGCGAGCTTAACGGGGCGCCTGTTGCGGCATCCGCCCCCATGTACGTGGCTTGGGATGGCGGGGCGGTGGTCGTGCGCCATTTCAGGGAACTCTTTCCAAAGGCGGCTACGACAACAGGCAACAGCATCGTACTTAACTTGGTTGCGGCAAAGGAATCGCCTGTGATATTCACGCCCGGCGAGGCCAAGAGCCACGAGATCTGGGTGGCCTTGGGGGACACAGACCCGGCCCAGTTCGCGGCCGCCGTGCGACAACCGCCGATCCTTCAGAATTCCCAGTACTTTTGCGCAACCGGCGTGCTTGGCCCGGCGCGGCAGCACCACGGGGTCCCGGTTCTTCACGAGCAAGCGACCCGGGCTTACGGCGACAAGCAATGGGAGGATCTGGGACAGCATTTCGGTGTTCGCCATTTCCCTGATTCGCCGCACTACGGCGGCCTTCCCAACTGGTCGAACAACTATTACGAGCGTATGCTCAACCTATGGTCCGAATGGTTTATGAGCGGCGACCGCCGGTGGTATGACCGGGCCGTCGACGTGTGCCGGCACATCATGGACGTGGCAATCGTCCACTCGGCGATCCCGGGCAAGGATTGGCTCGGCGCCATGCACGGCCCAGGCAACAACCATGTCGCCGGACCCTGGAACCCGAACCTACGTGTGGCTGGACTCGAACTCTACCATAAGCTCACGGGCGACCCGGACGCCCGGGACGCCTTCCTGGGCGTTGCGGACTTCTGCCTGCGTTCCCAGGCGGGCACCGACGGCGGTTCCGTGCGGCAGCAGGCCGGGCCGTTCGATACGATATGTACGGCGTACGCCGAGACGCTCGACCCGCAGCTACTGGATGCCGGCGCGGCGCGGGTTGACAGCGTAATGCGCGCCATGGATATGCGGCGGGGCGCATGGCCGGATGAGCACGGCTCGAAAGTCTATCGGGGAAACATCCCCTGGATGGCCGCGCAGATGGCCCGGCCCCTCTACCTGTGGTACCACGCCACGGGTGACCTCGACGCCGCGCAAGCGCTTGTGGGGCTGGCGGAATCCATCATATGCGAGAACACCGACTGGAAAGCGCCCGGCGCCGTGGCGGGCTATTCGCACAACCCCCGCTACCCGGTCACCGCGAGTTATGACCTGCTCATCCTCCCGATGATCTACGCCGCATACGAACTTACCGAAGACTCCTTCTTCCTCGACGCCGCCAACGCCCAATGGAAACGCTGGACGACCGAGAAATCCTTCGATTCGATCCTGAACTGCTACTGGAACACCCCCTGGCTCGTCTGGTATCTCAAAACCTACAACGTCATCGCACATGACGAGCCGGCGCGGCACGCCACGGCCTCAGACCAATAGCAACCGGTGCGCGCCCACTTCTCACATCGGCACCGAAACGTCCCCGAAGGCGCCTGGCAATTGCGCTTGTGCCGTATCGCGGCGTGGAATCCCGTGCAAGCCAAACCTAGCTCGAGCGGCGTGGGTCATTTCCGAGCCAGGATTGGACTGGACCTTTTGCGTTTGTGCTATAGTTGCGGTGCTTGAGTTGGCGGTGCGGTCCGGTATTCAGGTTTGTGCCGCCTGGAATGGACGCCGGAAAAACCAGCACCGAAAGCCTCGGATGCGGTACGCCAACGAAAACATTCCGAATTGAAGTGCGAACGCGCCTCGCTTTCGAAGAAGGGGCATACCTTAGGAAGGGACGAAACGCGCATGGGCCTACACGAGGACATCCAACGGATTGGCAGACAGGCGCGGGGCGCGGCCGACGTTCTACGGTCGCTCTCGTGCGCCGTGAGGAACGAGGCGTTACGTACTATTGCCGAGCGGCTTCGCGCATCAGGCGGCACGCTGAAAGAGGCGAACGCCGAGGATCTCGAGGCGGGCCGCGCAAAGGGGCTGTCTTCCGCTATGCTCGACCGCCTCGAGTTGACCGAAGAACGGATCGACGCCATGGCCGCAGGCCTCGAAACGGTTGCTGATTTGCGGGATCCCGTGGGCGACATCGTCAGCCAAATCGTCCATCCGAATGGCATCCGCATCGCCCAAATCCGTCAGCCGCTTGGCGTCGTGGGCATCATCTACGAGAGCCGGCCGAACGTGACCGCCGATGCGGCCGGCCTGTGCCTCAAGTCGGGGAACGCCTGCATTCTGCGGGGCGGCTCGGAAGCCATCCACTCGAACCTGGCCATCGCCAAGGTATTCATCGACGGGGCCGTCGAGGCGGGCGCACCCGAGCACGCTGTACAAATTATCGCCACCACTGACCGCGCGGCCGTCGGCGAACTGTTGAAGCTGGATGCATATGTGGACGTAATCGTCCCGCGCGGCGGCAAGAGTCTAATCGCCCGGATCTACGATGAATCGCGGATCCCGGTGGTGGCGCATCTCGACGGGATATGCCATACCTACGTGGACGGGAAGGCCGACCTTGATATGGCCGAGGCTATCTGCGTCAATGCGAAACTGCAACGCCCCGGCGTGTGCAACGCCATGGAGACCTTGCTTGTTCACGCCGCCGTGGCCGAAGCCTTCTTGCCGCGCGTCGCAAAAGCACTGGAGGCGGGCGGGTGCGAACTGCGCGGGTGCGACCGGACGCGCGCCGTCGTCGCGTGTAAAGAGGCCACCGAAGCGGATTGGTCAACCGAGTACCTGGACAAGATTCTGTCAATCAAGGTGGTGAATTCGCTCGAGGACGCCATCGCCCACATTAATCGCTACGGGTCGCATCATTCCGATGCGATTGTAACAGAGGCCTACGGGGCCGCGGAGCGGTTTCTGGACGCCGTGGACAGCGCTACGGTTTACGTGAATGCTTCCACACGCTTTACCGACGGTTTCGAGTTCGGCCTGGGCGCCGAGATTGGCATCAGCACGAACAAACTGCATTGCCGGGGCCCTATGGCCCTGAAGGAATTGACGACGCTCAAGTATGTAATCCGAGGATCGGGTCAGATACGTGAATAAGTCGCAGCGAATTGGGGTGCTCGGGGGAACATTCGACCCCATTCACAACGTGCATCTGGCGATGGCGCGGGCTGCGATTAAACACGCCCGGCTGGACAAGGTCCTCTTTGTTGTGTCGGGACGGCCGCCGCACAAGAGCACGGGGCCCTGTGCGTCGGCCGAGAACCGTTTCGCCATGGCCGAGGCGGCGACGGCGTCCGAGTCGAAGATGGAAGCGTCGCGCCTCGAGATCGATCGCGGCGGCGTTTCCTATACGCGCGACACGCTTGAGGCGTTATCAAAGCAGAGCCCGGGCGACACGTTGTTTCTTATTCTTGGGTTCGATTCGTTGCTCGACTTGCCCAATTGGCGGGCGCCGGGCCGCGTCCTCGAATTGGCGCGCATCCTTGTTGTGCCGCGCCCGGGCGCGAACGGCCAAGTTCCAACCGAACTCGAGGGGCACTACGACATGCTGCCCTTCGAGCCAGTCGATATCGCTTCGACCACGATCCGCCAACGGATTGCCACCGGGGGGTCGATTGAGGAGCTGGTTCCTGCTCCCGTGGTGCGCTACATCCTCGGAAAGGGACTCTATACATGACGCTTCTGAACGCGCCGCGGGTCGAGAAGTACTTGGCATTGCTGCGCACGCGACTGGATGACGAGACGTTCAATCACAGCGTCGCTACAGGACACTACATGGAGACGTTGGCGGCTCGGCTCGGGTTGGACCTCGATGCCGCCAGAACGGCTGGGCTGTTGCACGACCTCGGCAAGGGTCTGGACGATGCCGAATTGCTGGCAAAGGCGACGGCTTACGGTCTCGCGATCAACAAGGTACAACGCGCGAAACCCGCGCTGCTACACGGCCCGGTTGCCGCCGAGGAGATCCGGCGCGATCTTGGTGTGGATGACGCGGCGATCTACGAGGCGGTTTTTTGGCACACGACAGGCCGTCCAGAAATGGGACTGCTGGGGCTCGCATTGTATTTGGCCGACTTTGCCGAACCGTCCCGCACGCACACCGGCGCCGCCGAGGCGCGCGCAATACTGGACAAGCGCGGGTTCCGGGAAGCGGTGTTGTATGCGGCCAGGGAAAAACTGGAGCACGTGCGGGCCAAACCCAAAATCGATCCCGTAACCGAAGCATTCTATGCGTGGCTGCAAACGGA
>DUZM01000152.1 GCA_013349485.1 Candidatus Hydrogenedentota bacterium
GTGCCGCCTCAGGAACGTGTCTTGATAGGGTTGCGCTGCCTCTGGTCGCTCATCGAACGCGAGGTGCTGTGCCAGGAAGCGCAACGCCTTGGTCTGACGGTGTCCGAAGATGAACTGCAGAAGGGGTGGGAGGCCGAATTGGAACTGTTGCGCAAGCGATTCACCCGAGACAACGGAGCCACGGTATCCGAACAGGAACTGCTCGATAAGGCCGGCGCAACCCGCCAAGAAGCCCGCGAAGACTTGCGCAAAGCCTTGCTTGTGGCGAAACTCGAGGCGCACCTGCTCGAGAAACACAACGTGACGGTAACGGACGAAGAAGTCCGCGAGTTTTTTGAGGCAAACAAGAAAATCGCGCGACGTCCGGACCAGTGTCATATTAAACAAATGTTCTTTCGGGGCGACCAAGGCAGCGCCCAGCGCGAAGCGGCCGGGAAGAAGGCGGAAACGGCCATGAAGCGGATTCGCGCCGGGGAAACCTTCGAGGGCGTGACGCGCGACATGTCGGAGGGGCTGTTCAAGGAAGAAGGCGGCGACTTTGGGCTCCGGCCGGTGGCCGCGCTCCCGCCGTTTCTGGCCGAGCCTGCGTACGAACTCGAGGCGGGCCAGGTCAGCGGCGTCATCGAAAGCGATTTGGGGTTCCACATAATCAAGCTCGTCGAGATCGCCCCCGGCGCGGAAATCCCGCTCGAGAAAGTCGCGCCCGGCATCCGGAAAAGCCTGCTGGCCGAGAAGAGCGCGCGGCTCGCGAAGGAGCTTTTTCGGGAAGCCGCCGAAAAAGAAGGCGCCGTGCAAGTGTTTCTCGAACTCGAGAAGACCCTCGCCGCGTATCCGGAGTTGAACCTCTTCGAACAAGAAGCGGCGAAAGAATAGCCGGGCAACGCAATCGCCGAGCGCCTCACTGGCGCCCCGAAGCGGCAAGAAACCGTCCACGGTGCAACGCGCAATCTTGCGCACTCCTACCGTTGTCTCCGAGGAGTGCGGCGTACGACGGAAAGGATGTACGCGTGCTTCCCAAGGAGTCCGGAGTAAGGCGGGAAGGGCGTCCGTGCCTGTCGGGGTTCTTGCGAAATAGTGGGCAGCAAGAGTAGGAGTACGAGTTGACGCTGGGTACAACAGTATGTGCGCTGGCGGCGCTCGCCGTGCCGATGGGGCCGCAGACAGAATACCGGTGGCCGCTCGAGTTGCCGCGGACGCTGACCTCGAGTTTTGCCGAGTATCGCCCAGGGCGGCTTCATGCGGGTATCGACCTGCGAACAAACGGCGAGGGACGGGACGTGTATGCGGCGTCCGATGGCCGTGTATCGCGCCTCCGATGTTCCCCCCGGGGGTACGGCAAAGCCGTTTATCTTGAACTCGACGACGGCCATACAGTGGTTTACGGCCATTTGAGCGAGTTCGCCCCACAACTCCGGGACTATGTCTGGGACGCCCAGCACAGGAAACGGAGCTACACGGTGGACCTGTACCCCTCCAGGGACGCGTTCCCTATCAAACGCGGCCAGATCGTTGGTAAGAGCGGTCAGACGGGCACCGGCGTGCCCCACTTGCACTTCGAGATCCGCGATCGGGCCCAGCGCCCCGTTAACCCGCGGCATCTCGGTATAACTTGGCCCGACGCCACGCCGCCGATCCTGCGCCGGATCCTTGTTGCCCCGGCAGAACCGGCCGCGCGAGTGAACGGCGACATTGTCCCGGTCGTGTGCGATGTGCGGCAGACGAACAGCGGCGCCTACGCCTGCCCGCCGATTCGCGCCGCGGGACGTATTGGATTCGGCGTGGACGTAATCGATCCGGCCGAGGGAGGCAGCAAGCTGGGCATCTATACGCTCCGCGCCGAAGCCGACGGCCGGGAGATATTTCGCGTGCAGAATGATCGGCTCTCCTACGAGCATATGCACAACGGCGCGGTGGCCTTTCACCCGTTTTTCCTTGACGAGGGCCGGTTTCTACTGCTGTGGCGATGGCCGGGCAATGTCACCGAGGTGTACGGGCATACCTTATCAGATGGATGGTTCAAGATGCCCGCCGAACCGATCGACGTCCGTATTGAGGCCGCAGACTTCTTGGGCAACACGGCCTCGGTGGCTGTTCCCCTGATTCCGGAGCGGCAGACCGACCCGGGCGCGGCGTTGGGCGCCGTCATCGAAAAGAGCGCGGTGACGCTCGAGTGTTTCGGGGAATGGCTGGTTATCACGGCGACGTTCCCGAAACCAGAGGCCGGGCCGCCCGTCTTGCGTATCAACGGCGAAATGCAGAACGGGGACGCCGGGTTTCAGCAGGTTGACGGGCAGACGTTTCGGGCAGCATATGCGCCGGCGACGGCGGCGCAAGACATCGAGTTGGCCGTCGTTCATGAGCGGCTCGAGCCTTATTCGGAGCGGATCGCTGTCTTTGAGCGCGGGCAACGGGGCCGAGCCGCCGCGTTCGGCGGCGTATCAATCGAAGTGAAGCCCGATTCGCCTTACGGTACGCTGTTCGCGAGGATTAGGCCTCTTGCAGGCGAGCCGTGGTCCGAGATTCCCTCGCTGGGGCCGGCGGTCGAGGTTTGGCCGGAAGCCGCGCCCATCGACGCGCCCGTCGAGATCCCGTTCCCCGCCCCCGAGGGCGTTAAGGACATGCGCCGCGTCCACGTGTATCGCGCCGAGGACGCCGGGTGGACCTGCCTCGATACCGCCCGATCGGCGACGCGTCTCACGATCTCGACGCGATCCTTCGGCACGTTTGCCATTATGGAAGATGACCAGCCGCCGATCATAACTGACGTCCTACCCGAGGACGGGGCGCACACGTCAAGACGGCCGAGAATTCGCGCGCACGTAAAGGACGTCGGCAGCGGCATCGAAGACATCGTCGTGACATGCGGCGGCCAATGGCTCCTGATGGAATACGATCCCGAACGGGGGCTCATCGAGTGGGCCCGCGACGAAGACCTCCCGAGCGGCGCCCAAACCCTCGAGTTCCGCATCGCCGACGCCGCAGGAAACGGCTCGAGAGCAATCCGGGAGATACTCGTTGCGAAATAGCTTGCCACCGACGCTTATTCATGGTGCGCGCTGCCAATTCCACGGTTTGGGCCGCCTGTGCAAAGCCACCGGGTGTCCGTGGGTCCTGGATTAGGCAATCTCAGGCAAGTTTTTTCACTCGAGAGGTTTTTTGCAGCAGTGCTTGAATGTTGTATATTGTAAGCAGCATTAGGTTCCAGGGGAGGTGGACCAACGGAGTTCCTCTTACGCTTGTAGGCGGCATTAGTGGCTGCCTTAAGCGGCGGGGTGTGCGACGCTCATGAGAACTATTGTGCTGGAAGACAACAAGCTCCAAACGGCCGATCGTGTTGCACATGACTGGTACCGTTTTGTGCTTTCTTTCCCTCCCCACCTGGTTCGACATTACCTCGAGCGATTCGGGGCCGGTGAGAGTCACGTGGTTCTGGATCCCTTCAGCGGCACGGGCACTACGCTTGTCGAATGCAAGAAGCTCGGGATTGAATCCGTCGGCATCGAAGCCAATCCTGTGGCATTTCTCGCCAGCGAAACGAAAACGGATTGGCGCCCCGACCCGGGTGCGCTTACCAAACACGCCTCTCGGGTTGCGGAGCTGGCGGTTTCGCGCTTGGAAAAAGCAAATATCGCCGACGAACTCTTTTTTAACTGTCCCGACCCCAATACGCTTAAGAAACTGGGCAGGGAACAGCAGAACTTAATACTGGCGCGCTCGATCAGTCCTCTTCCCCTACACAAAGTCCTGGTCCTGCAAGAGTGTCTCTCAGAACAGTCGGACAAGTGCTATGCCAATCATGAGCGACTCTCGCTGGCAAAAGCGATTGTTGCCTCAGCCAGCAATCTTCGTTTTGGCCCTGAAGTCGGCGTTGGGAAAGTGAAAGAGGACGCAGCCGTCGTGGGGCCGTGGCTTGCCCTCATGCGAACCATGGCCGAGGATCTGCGCCTGTTACGAGACAGACGACATGTCTTGACGCGCACGGTCTGTGCCGACGCACGGCGTTTACGGGGAACTCTGCCGCCCAACTCTGTCGATTTCGTATTCACCTCGCCACCTTATCCTAACGAGAAGGACTACACGCGGACCACTCGGCTCGAGTCGGTGATTCTTGGTTTCATCAACACCAGGAAAGAACTACGCCAGCTCAAAAAAGGGCTAGTTCGCTCGAATACGCGTAATGTCTACAAAAATGACGATGATGACGTGATGATTGAAAACCACGTGCGCATCCAGCGGCTAGCCACGGCCATCGAGGAACGTCGCAAGCGGCTGGGAAAAACGTCTGGCTTCGAGAAGATGTACTCACGTGTGACAAGGCTGTATTTCGGTGGAATGGCGCGGCACTTTCAAGAACTGAAACATGTTCTCAAGCCCGGTGCGACTCTGGCATACGTTGTCGGGGATCAGGCTTCCTATTTCCGTGTCATGATCCGGACGGGTGAGTTACTCGCCGATATTGCCCAATCGCTTGGATACAAGCTCATAGGTATTGACACCTTCAGAACAAGGCGCGCAACCGCTACCGGCGAAGACCTTCGAGAGGAAGTGGTCTTGCTGCAATGGAAAGGTCAGAGGAATTGACGGCAAAGAAGAATCGCTATCTTCAGTTGATTGAAGAGATCTTCCTTTCAGCATACAAGCCGGGCGCAGATGAGGTCGAGTTTCATCGTGCCGATATCGAGCGCTGTGCACAGGCCCTTGACATTGCTCTGCCGAAGAATATCGGCGACGTGATCTACAGCTTTCGGTACAGGAGACCATTGCCGGAAAGCGTTACGAGGCGAGCACCCAAAGGCAAGCAGTGGACTATCGTGTCGGCCGGTCGCTCACATTACAAGTTTGTGGCGCAACACGTTGTCAGTTTTGCCCCCAATCCCGCGTTGGCGGAAACCAGAATTCCCGATGCGACGCCGGGCGTCATCGCTTTGTACGCACTGAATGACGAACAAGCGTTGCTCGCCAAGCTTCGCTACAATCGGTTGATCGACGTTTTCACGCGAATAACGTGCTATTCCCTCCAAAGCCACTTGCGCACCACCGTAGCGGGCGTTGGCCAAGTGGAGACGGACGAGGTCTACATTGGGCTTGACAAGAGTGGCGCCCATTACGCCGTGCCCGTTCAGGCGAAGGGCTCAAAGGATAAGCTGAGCGTCGTTCAAATCCAACAGGATCTGGCGATGTGCGCCAACAAGTTCCCCAAACTCATTTGCCGACCCGTCGGAGCTCAATTTATGGCCGACGACCTCATCGTCCTTTTCGAGTTCCAGGACACAAATGACGGCATAAGGATAGCCTCGGAAAAGCATTACAAGCTTGTGTCATCCGAGCAGTTCGACCCTCAGGATTTGGAACGCTATCGACTTGTACCCGCCGAGGACTAGACTGTTTACCTCAGTCACATGCCTCGCCTCGTTCGGGCTTTCTTCGTAGCAAGAATACAGTGTATAATCCGTTGTGTGAGTAGGCCGGACGGCCGCGGCGCACTTCGGGTGCGTCGAGGAAAGTCCGAGCTCCACAGGGCAGGGTGCTTGGTAACGCCAAGGCGGGGCAACCCGACGGAAAGTGGCACAGAAAACACACGGCCCAAGCCGCGCTATGCGTGGCCTCACGCGGCGCGTGGCCGGCAAAGGTGAAAAGGTGCGGTAAGAGCGCACCAGCGGCCTGGCGACAGGCCGGCTTGCCAAACCCCACCCGGAGAAAGTCCAAATAGGGGAGCGATGGGGTGGCCCGCCCCGCTCCCGGGTAGGACGCTCGAGGCGCGCGGCGACGCGCGTCCCAGATGAATGGCCGTCTCGGCGCTCTCGGGCGCTAGACAGAACTCGGCTTACAGGCCTGCTCACGTTTCCCCTAACTCGCCGGAGGGGACTCGAGCATTGGAACGCATAGCCGGCAGGCCAGCACGTCAACGGAGGAATGCGGATGATTGACCTTGATGCGGCCCTCGAGTACGTACGCGCAAATCGGGACGCGCATTTGCGGCAATTGATTGAACTGCTTCGCATCCCGAGCGTCTCGACGTTGCCGGAACACCGGCCGGACATAGATGCCGCGGCGCAATGGCTGGCCGAGGAATTGAACCGGGTCGGCATGACGCGGACGACGATCATGACGACGCCGGGACATCCGGTGGTATACGGCGAACGCCTGGATGCGCCGGGCAAAGCGACGGTGCTTGTCTACGGCCACTACGACGTACAGCCCGTTGATCCGATTGATGAATGGGAGTCGGCCCCTTTCGAACCGACGGTGCGCGGCGACGACCTCTACGCGCGGGGCGCCTCGGATATGAAAGGGCAGTTGTTCGCCCAATTGAAGGCCGTGGAAGCCTTGGCGGCCCACGGTGGGGTGCCGGTAAACTTGAAATTCCTTTTCGAGGGCGAAGAAGAAGTGGGTTCGCCGCACCTCGCCACGTTCATCGGCGCAAACCACGCGTTGCTCGGGTGCGATTTCGTGATCAACTGCGATTCGGGCATACTCCGTCCCGACTTGCCGGCCATCGTGTATGCGTTGCGCGGCCTTGCCTATTTCGAGGTCGAAGTGCACGGGCCGGCCAAGGACCTCCATTCGGGCGTGTTTGGCGGGGCGGTTCACAATCCGGTGCAGGCGTTGTGCGAGCTTATCGCGGGCATGCACGATGCCGAGGGCCGTGTGACGTTGCCGGGCTTCTACGACAAAGTGCGTCCGCTTGCGCCGGACGAACGCGAGGCCCTGGGCCGGTTTCCGACCACCGAGGACGACTGGCAACGCCTCAGCGGCGTCCCTGCACTACATGGCGAAAGCGGCTACACGTCTACCGAGCGCGTCGGCGCCCGGCCGTCGCTCGACGTGAACGGCATCATCGGCGGGTTTACGGGAGAAGGCGCGAAAACCGTCTTGCCCGCAAAGGCGACAGCCAAAGTGTCGATGCGGCTTGTCCCGGATCAAGACGAGGCCGAGGTCTGCGGCCAGCTCCGCGAGTACATGACGCAGCATGCACCCGAAACGGTGACGTGGCAAGTCCGCGAAATGGCCCACGGACCCGGCGCCGTTATGAACCGACACTCGCCCTATATGCGGGCGGCGGTGAAGGCGCTCGAGCAGACCTTCGGCGTCGAGCCGGTATTCAAACGCGAAGGCGGCAGTGTCCCGGTAGTAGGCCTGATGCAAAAGAAACTCGGCGTCGACTCGATCATGCTGGGCTTTTCGTTGCCGGACGACGGGGTCCACGGCCCGAACGAAAAGCAGCATTTGCCGACGTTGTTCAAAGGCATTGAAGCCCACGTTCGGTTTCTAGCCGCCTTGGGGAACATCGAAAGCGGTGATGCGGACATCGAAAGCGGCGATGCAGACATCGAAAGCGGCGGTCGGAATAACCCCGGATGAACGTACTGTGCCAGGGCGCCCCGTTCTGCACGGCCCACATGCTTCTCGACCTGTATGAGGGCCGGCACGATATCCGGTTGATCGGCATCGACGAGGAAGCCCAGTGCCGGTTTGATCCGCTCCGCGACACGATGAATGACATCGTTGAGCGACTAGGCCCGACCTGGCGCCCCGATCTCTTCCTGTGCTGGACGCCCGAGATTTATCCCCCGCCTTTACGCATCGAGGATTCGCCCATACCCACCGTGGCCATGGTGTCCGACTGGCACATCTACTACCCCGTGCTCGCAAAGAACCTGGCTCGATTCGACGTCGTGTTGTGCGACAAGGCGGGCGTAAAAGTACTCGAAAACGCGTGGGTCGCGCCGCAACATCTGTTCCCGCTCTATTCACAGGTATCAACCCTGCACAAGCCCCATGCCGTTCCGCGCGACCTCGACGTCGTGTATGCCGGCAGCCTGAATGCGGCTACTCATCACCGCCGCGCCCAATACCTCGAACGGCTCGCCAGACTGGCCGGACGCTACAATATCGAGATCGTGTCCGGCGTCATGGGCGACGACTATGCCCGGTTGCTGAGTCGCGCAAAGACCGTCTTCAACTGCACATTGCGCGGCGAGTTGAACCTGCGCGTGTTCGAGACGTTGGCGTGCGGCGCCGTACCGTTTGTCGAGGAAGAGAATCTCGAGGTCCGCGACTGGTTCCAAGACGCCGTCGAAGTCGTCTTGTACAACTGGGAGAATCTCGAGCACCGGCTCGAGCAGGTTCTCAAACGTCCCGACGAGGCCACGGCAATCGCCGCGCGCGCGCAGAACCGTGCCGCCGGGTTCGCCGGCGAGAACCGCCTCGATGCCCTGATCGAGTGGGCCGCCGAGCAGCACAGTGGCGGCCGGCCGTTTCGTCAATTCCCGCCGGATGAACGGACGTATCAGGACCTCTTGCTCTTCGGCCTTTCACGGTGGCCCGTGTACGCGCCCTTGGGCGAGCTATTAGTCCTGCGTTTGACAAAGACGCTTCCCAAGGATCCCCGGGTCTGGA
>DUZM01000222.1 GCA_013349485.1 Candidatus Hydrogenedentota bacterium
ACATCCGTCCGCTGCATCGAAGACGCGTTAAACACGACGAGCGCCAGCACGTTTTCACTGGGCGACGGCGCGTTGGCATATACGTCCGCGCGTTCCGCAAGATACGCCATAGAGCGATCAAGTACGGCATTGGCGTATTCCGCCGCCTCGCGGTACGCTGCCAGTGCGTCGACGTATGCGCGGGGCGTGGGCGCGAATCCGAGGCGCTCGGGCGCGCTCGCATACATGAGATGGCGCCACGCCAAGTCCAGCGCGGATTCCGGATACTCGGCCCCGAAAAGCGCGGCAAACGTGGCAAACATTTCAGCGGCGCACAGATCGGCCTCAAGCTCAGCGTGTGCCCGCTTGAGGTCCGGCTGTGCCAATAGTTCCCCGAGGCGCACGGCATTCATGGCACGCGCGGCGACCGGCAACTCGGCCGCGCCGCGTAGGACTAGCTCGCGGGTATCCGCGAAAAGCTCGCCACCACCGGCGCCAGTCACCATGATGGCGGGAACCGACCGCCCTAACCGCTCGCACGCCCCCAAAAAAAACGGTTCCGGGGGCGTTACGACACTCTCGGAGATCAGCAAATCCGAAGGGATTCCGCGTTCGAGAAGCTCGCGGCGTTGGACGGCGACCATGTCGCGTAGGTCCCTCAACGAACGGGGGCCGCCGCTGGGTGTCTTGCGGCGATGGAGCACCCGGGTGTTGTCAAGTCCCTCGTGCCAGAAAAACTCCGGGACACCTCGGACAGGCAGGTTGCTCACGACACCCGCCAGACCGGCCCCGGCAACCAGTTGTGGGAGTTGCGGGCAAACGCCGGAAAGGCCCCACGCGTCGAAACTCATCCCCGCGTCTCCGAGTAAGCGCTCGGCCGCGATCCGGCCGTATGCCAGGTTGCGCACCAGCAGCTCGCCGCATACCAGGCGTTCGTCGGGGTGGCCGTATCCCGCGCGAGGCGCGCAACGCGACATGCCGACGGCGTACCGGACGGCCGATCGTTGTGCGGGGTGCGCGGTGACGAAGGCTTTCCATAGGTGGATCGGGCCAAGGTCAAACCCGTAGTCGGGTTCTTCCGTCAAGAGCGCCATGTGGCGGGCGCACTCTTCCATCAACCGTTGGGTGGCCGTGCGCTGATCCTCAGGGGATTCCGGACGGTAGCGAAGCCCGGTGATGAAGTAGACTTTGCCATCCCTTGGCCGAGGCAGTACATTCACCGAGCCCATGAAACTCGTTTTCTCGCCTTCCGCCTCGATAGAAACATTAACCCGCAACGCTTGCCCCGACGACAGGTCGCCCGTCGGAATACCCAGGATGACTTCCCGCTGCGACTCGGGCGGGACGCCCGGAACCGTTGCCGTGGTTGCGGGACCTGCCTCGCCGGCCTGCGCCTCGAGTATGATCGGCGGGGACATGACCGGCAATGGGTTGAATAGCGTGACCGTCACGTCTTGCCGCGGGTCCTCGGCCCAGCCTGAGAAGGTGCCCGAACTGGCCAGCCGCGGCACGTAGGCGATCGGGCCGAATTCCTCGAGCGGCAAAATGCGAAGCCCTATCTCAAACCCGCTCTTCCCCGTCAGCAGCGGACGGTTCATCAACGCGCGCGCTTTGAACTCGGACGCACCCGTGTTATCGAGTTCGGCAAGCGCCTCAAACGTCGCGCCCGGGACCTCCATCACGAGCAAGTTCAGCCCCGCACGAAACACCAGCGTAAAACGATCCACCCCCGTGGCCGTTATGGGGGCGGGGCGGATGGCCCGGGCCGGGAAGCCATTGAAAAAGATGCGCACACCCAGGGGGCTCTGCACATCCAGATATACGGTGCGCGGCGTCGCAGCCTTGGCGTAGAAACCCGCATAGGACAAGCCCTCCCGCGCGTCTGGGAAGAACGGCGCGAGATCTAACGTCTCGTCGGTGGCGCCCGCCATCTGCCATATGGCCACCCCATCGTCGGTTTCAACCTTAAGCAAGTGCTTCGGCCGCACGCGGCCAATGCCGCCCAAGGGGTCCATGAAGTCCGTATCGCCCAGCGGCGCCTCGCCGCGTTCGAGCGCAGCCACGATGCCCCCGGCGACGTCCGGCTTGAACGGCCCGCAGACAAGCCATTGGCGGATGTAGCCGCGATCCAATACCGTATCGAGCGATTCCTGCGCAGTCGACGGCAAGGCCGCGGCACAAGCCGCAAGTGCAAGGCATATGATCGGCCGAGACAATCTTGCAGGCTCCACGCTCAATGCACTCCTTAGGAACACGCCCATCACTGCGCTGCAGAGTCCCACGCCGCCTCTGCTTTCCGAAGCCGTCGGTCTGGAACTCGAGACAACGGTTCCCCCCTGTCATTGCGAGGAGTGAGTCCCCGAGCGACGCGGCAATCTCGTTTTTTGCGCGCGGTGACGCTGTGTGTCCCGAAGGAGATTGCTTCGTCGAAGACTCCTCGCAATGACGCCATAGGGAATGCCCTCGACCATAGACGCAATCCTTCACTCCCGCTCAGGCAGACGCTGCAACGGCAGAGCCGGTGCCCTATCGCTCACAGACGAGTTAGGCTCTACGGAGCGCCTCGAAGGCCTTGCGGGCCTGGGTCTCGGTGACGTCCGTCCGTTGAACGACACGGCCCATATCGACCGGCACGATGAATTTCATGGCGCCCGAACGAACCTTCTTGTCGCGGCGCGCGGCCTCGAGCGCTTCGCCCACGGGCAATTCCGGCCAGGAAACCGGCAGGCCGTAGGCCGTCAGGCACGCGTTCTGCCGCGCGGCAAAGTCCGCCCCGACCAGTCCCAGCGCTTCGCCAAGCGACGCCGCGGCGCACATACCAAGCGCGACCGCTTCGCCGTGCAGGAACTTCTCGTAGTGGGTTACGGCCTCGATGGCGTGGCCGAACGTGTGGCCGTAATTCAGGTTGGCCCGGAGGCCGCGCTCCCGCTCGTCCTCGGCCACGATGGCCGCCTTAATTTCGCACGACCGTCTAACGGGGTATTCAAGCGCCGTCAGGTCTTTGGCCAATATAGCCGCCGCGCTCTCTTCCATGTAACGGAACAGTTCGGCGTCGGCGATCACGCCGTGTTTGATCGCCTCGGCCAGCCCCGCGCGCAACTCCCGATCCGGCAACGTCTCGAGCAACTTCATGTCGATCAAGACTGCCGACGGCTGGTGAAACGCGCCGATGATATTTTTGCCGAGCGGATGGTTCACGGCCGTCTTGCCGCCCACACTCGAATCCACCTGCGCGACGATCGTCGTCGGGATCTGGACGTAGCGGATGCCGCGCATGAAGGACGCCGCGGCAAAACCCGCTACGTCGCCCACTACGCCGCCGCCAAGCGCGATGACCAGGCTGCCGCGATCCAGGCCCGCCTCGAGAAACTCGCCGCAAAGATCTTCAATCCGGGCCAACCGCTTGTGTTCCTCGCCGGCGGGCAACGTACACACCACGGACGCCATGCCCGCCCGCCGAACCAGTTCCGCCGTCCGATCCGCATACAGCGGGCCCACATTCGAGTCCGTGACAATCGCCGCGTGGCCCGTCGCGCCGATTCCCGCGAGGACTTCCGGCAAGGCCTCGAGCGTCCCCTGGCCGATCCGAATCAAGTACGACCGCTCCCCGAGCGCTACCTCAATACAATCCATGCATAACCTCAATAACCCGTTGACACAACGCGCGCTTCCGCTTGCCGCCCATTCTAATTGCGCAAAATACCCTAAGCAAGTCTCGGCCTCAAGCCCCAAATCCGCCCGTAGATTGCCCCGCCAAAAGCTCGCCGAACCGTCATTCCGAGCCCCTGACTCCGCCCGTAGCGGGGCCATCTCGGAGCGTCACGCGCTTTCTCCCGCACCGTCATTGCGAGGAGCGACCTCGCCGCAGGCAGGCGAGCGACGCGGCAATCACTTCAGCGCAAGTCACTCGCCGATAAGTGATTGCCACGTCAGCTTGCGCCTCCTCGCAATGACGGAAGCGATATGTCATTAGCAGGAGTGACCCGCCTCAGCCGGGAGCCCCGCCTTCGGGCGGGAGCCCCGCCTCAGCCGGGAGCCCCGCCTTCGGGCGGGAGCCCCGCCTTCGGGCGGGGATGCCAATCGCTTTTCACAGTCAACTCGACCCTTCGGGCGGAAAGTGATTGCGTCGGGAGCGAACGCGCTCGCTTGGACCGGCGGCGTACTTGAAGACGCGCCAACTATGTCATTCCCAACTTGATTGGGAATCTCAAGAGAAATGAAAACGCTGGTCTTGGAGCGTCATTCCCAGTTTCGCGCGAATGGCAGTTCGGGATGTGGGCTTTTCCCAACAGCCGCGGAGGCGGCATTTGTTCACTCAGCCTTACGCGCGGATTTAGCCCGGACAAATCACAGGCAACCGTAGCGAAGCGACGCAGATGCCTGCAAATACAAGGCGCGCGACCGAGGCCCGCGCAGGCGTACTCTTCCATACATCGAGCAGGCCGGCCGAGCGCAACGCAGTAGGTGCAGGTGGATGCGGCGCTGCAGTAGATTGCCTGTGATTTGTCCGGGTTAGGTGAAACATGGCAAGCTGAGAGGGCAGCGTCGGCAGCGATGTCACAGAACGGCCCTCCCGCGCCGCTATAGACTGAACGGCCGATTGGACGGGGTGTCCGCGACCATGTCCCGTGCGAACGCACGACGGGATGAGCGGGTGATTCGGCGTGTGTTGTCGGGCCGACGAGAGGACTTCGGCATTCTTGTGCGCCGACATCGCGGTGCAGCGCACGCCGTCGCCTATGCGCACACCGTCAACAATGCCGACGCCAAGGCCGTATCTGTTTCTGCTGCCGCGAATGGCTTGCAGCTTGTCCTATCCAGTGTCACGCGTCCTCCCGATACTGCTCCTTACAAAGGGAAATAGCGGCTTCATACGACTCGATAGTCACAAGAATCTGCATGATCGGTGCAAGATGCGCATCAACAGTCTTAAGGTCTTCGTTCCGCTACTGCCCTCGAAACGCCCGTCCACCATGTCCACCATGTCCACTATGCTCACTATGCCCATGTTGCCACTACGCCGGCCATTACTCGTTTCCCATTTCTCATTTTAGATTCCGCATTCTCCTCGCGCTTCGCGCAGTCAGGACATAGGTAACACTTTTGGGTCAAGACATGGGTAACGTTTTCCCTTGGTTGATTATGTTCCGAGACGCGTCTCGGCGACAAGTTTCTTTGGGGCGAGGAGTCTGGTTTTGTTGACACGCACCGGGTTTCTGGCTCACACTCGTATCGCCCGCCCGGGGGATAGGGCGCTGCTGGGAAGCAACCCGAGCACCGTGGCGGGGCCGAGACGAATGGGTGGAGCGGCGGGCTTTGCCGCTCCACCTCGATTTGCGACGGGTGTAGGCCATAGTCTTGTGCCCTCCGTTTCGGATCGGCTGAAAGCGAAAAATCCTTGGGGACTGGGGGCAAAGCCTCCAGGGGACGCCTCCTCAGCCGTTGTTCTTATCCGCTGCGTTAAAGGTTTGGGTTCGCATGTCGATTATTCCAAGGCAAAGGGGGCCAAACCAGCACAGGAATTCGTGCGTCCCACACGGTTTAAGTCCTACATGCCATCCAGCAATGGTTGTGCTTACTGGGATTTGGGCGCCTTCGATGGTTACCCGCCCCACGGAGGTAACCTTACGTTTGAGAAAGCCGGCCGGATACGTCAGTTCCTGGGGTTCTTTAGGGAATGGCCGCTGGGATTTATGGTAAAGCTCGCCCGGGGTCCGCATTCCCAGGGCTTCGTGGGGTCTTTCAAAGTTGAAGGTATGGCGCCACGTATCCAGCGCGGCCCGTTGCCGTCTGAGGTCGGTTTCGGGACAGTTCTCCACTTCCATGGCGATATCGCGATGCATTCGTTCGTGCGCGCCGTTTTGGTCGGGTCGCGCGGGGGCAATGCGGTCCAGGTTGATGCCGAGCGTCACCCACCAGGCCGAAAGCTTGCTCAGGCCAAGGGGCGCATGGGTAGAAGCAAACGGGCTGCCATTGTCGCTCCGGATAGTTTTAGGCATGCCATACGTTTCAAAGAGCCGTTCAAACTCTCTTCGCACCGTAATCGTTTTGGCGTCCTCAAGGGGGATGGCGCACAAGACGAATCCGCTAAACGCATCGCGCACCGTCAACGGTTGGCACCGCTCCTGATTGGCCGTATACCACCAGCCCTTAAAGTCGGTGGTCCACAATTCATTGGGGCCTTCAGGGATGCTGCGGTTCTCGATTCGGCCGCAGGCCTCGCTTTTTCTACGTTTGCGTTTCTTGACCAAACCCGCTTTTTCCAACACCCGCTTAAAGGTGCTTTCAGACGGCAGTTCGGCATTCGGGTGCATACGTCCGTAGACCTTGCGGATCTTCGGCCCGCCCCAGCCTTTGTGGTCGTTCTTAATGCGGATGATCTCGCACACGACATCCTCGCCGAGTCGCTGCGGCGACCTCTTCGGCTTTCGCGACAGGTCCTCCAATCCCTGGAGTCCTTGCTGCAAGAAGCGTTCTCTCCACTTGTAGCCTGTCTTCCGGCTGATGCCATATTCCTGGCACAATTCGCCGAAAGCCACGTCTTCGCGCAACGCGCGCATCACGAATTCAAGTCTAGATTCCACGACACAGGTCTCCTTTCATGGCATAGGCAAACCTCCTTTCCGAGGTCTAATCCTATCGCCTTTGGGTGTTACCTATGTCTTGAACCTATTTGTTACCCATGTCTTGAACTTGTACCGCTTTTGGCGGCCTTGGCCGTTCATCCCATATACAAAATGCGTAATCCGCGATATTCAGATGCCTCTGTCAGCCAAACACCCCTTGTTCCCCAAAACGACCATCGTATTAAGTGCAAACACGGGGGGGCTGAGAGCTTCCCGTGGCGGCGCCGGGCACCGTCCCTTTCAGGGCACACCCGCCGCACGGAGTGCAACAAAACGCCTATATAAGTAGGGGCACATGCTCGGGGGCCCCGGCGTGATACAGGCACATGAGCGCCAGGCAGCGGTGTCTTGGGCGGGCCCCGCCCGCCGCGGTTCATGACAACATAGCTTGTGAAACGGGTTCGTCGGCGACGAATGCCCGGAGTGGGATCCCTGTGCCTTGACACAAGTGCCGCCGCATAGGCATCCTCGTGGGGTGTGATTCGCACGGAAGGACAGTGTCCGCGCTGACCCAAAAACCTCATGTTTAGCCATACGGGAAGCCAGCGCGAGAGGCTGACTGGGCAAACCGAAGGAATGCGGCAAGAATGACGCCCTGTGCCGAGTATCTCAAGGCAATCAGGAAAAACCTCGACAAAGGCGATGCGACTGAACACACCCATCGGCCCGCACTGAAAACGTTACTCGAGGCCCTCGGCAAAGATATCGTAGCCACCAACGAACCACGCCGGATCGCCTGCGGCGCCCCGGACTTCAACGTCACCCGCAAGGCCATCCCCCTCGGCCATGTCGAGACCAAAGACAACGTCGTCGGGAAAGTCCGGTATACAGACACGGACCAACGGGTTTGGATCAATAAAACGCAATATTTCGGCGGGATGCCGAAACCGGTTTGGGAGTTCCACGTCGGCATCTACCAGCCCTGCCACAAGTGGCTCAAAGACCGCAAAGGCCGGAAATTGACCTACGACGACACCCAGCACTACCAGAAGATCGTCGTTGCCCTCAACGAAACCATCCGCCTTATGGCCGAGATCGACGCCGTCATCCGCCAACACGGGGACTGGCCCGGGGCGTTTTCAGGAGATGAACAATAGGCGTACTAAGCAGCAGCTTGAATACTGTAGGGGCCGAAGCCCTTGCCGCGGCGTATCCCGGCGCTTCGAATATGTTAGGGTGCTTTGATGAATTCGTATGTGGCTTCCTTGCTTCACCCTAGGGTCGCGACACGCTGCACAAAGCTCTTTGACGATGGCCACTACCCGGATGCAGCGTACCGTGCCATGAACGAGGTCGAAGTTGCCCTCAAAGAGAAGTCCGGGGTAAGAAACAAATTCGGGAGTAGTCTAGTCAGATTCTTGTTCGGAAACGGCTGCGCGGTAAAGCTGCGCGTGCCGTTCGGCGAGCAAATGCAGGAGAAAGCCGAAAGGCTTTTCTGTGCCGCATTCTCCTACTATCGCAACTACGCGGCCCATGAGGGGGGCAGGATAGACGAGCGGATCTGCGTGCGGATGCTGATACTTGCAAGTGAGTTGCTTGACCTCGTGGGTGCCTCCACAGTCAGCTTCGCCGATATCGGCGGCCTGCACGGCCTGATCCGCTACGGTGAGTTTGAAAGCGAAGAAAGTGTTCGAACTCTCCTCCGTTTTCTTGATGGCTACCAGATCGTGAACGATGTTGTCGACGGCTTCTTCGAGGAACTCGCATTGAAGGGCTATTCGGAACGCCAGCTCGGCGCAGTCATCGACACTGGGTTGATTGAGTACCTATCAAGCCGCTACATCCGGTC
>DUZM01000279.1 GCA_013349485.1 Candidatus Hydrogenedentota bacterium
GGACTCAACTACTAAACTTAGGGACAGACCACGGGTTTATTTCCTTTTTGCTCTGTTTCTTGGTAATACGTGACGCAGGGGGCGCGGGAGGTCACCTTTGCTTATGACGATGACGGCAACCTCGAGTCGGTCACGGACATGGACGAGCGGACGACGTCGTATGACTACGATGAGGTCGGGCGGGTCACGGAGATTACGCGGCCGGATTCGAGTACCGTCGGGTTCACGTATGATGTGGATGGGAATTTGACGACGTTGACGACGCCGTCGAGTGTCGAGCATGATTTCGGATATAATGACATTAATAGGAACACATCGTATACGACGCCGTTGAGCGGGAGTTATGCGTACGCCTATGATAAGGGTAAGCGGCTCACGACAACAACATTCCCCTCGACGGCGACAATCACGAATGTTTATTCGAGCGGGAGGTTGACGCAAATCCAGACGCCGGGGGGTAATGTGAACCTGAGCTACGTCTGCGGGTCGCAGCTCGACATCGTCTCGAAGGGGTCGGTGCCAGAAACTACCTGGCCAGTCGCATATTCGTCGATAATCCGCCGGAACGTGGCGGGCTGTGTCGATACATCCGTCATCTCGGGACCGCTCCCCATGTCGGGTGGGGCCAAATCGGGCGTGACCGTCGTTGTTAAAGTGAGGATATCACCCGTAGCCGGCTCTTCCCGGCCCTTCTCCCTGAGACTGCTCTCAGACTACTCTCAGCCGCTTCCCTTGCCTCTCGGCTACGGGTCGAAGACAGGCAACCTACGAATATCCCGCAAAGCCCTGAGTTCAGCCTCGAGCCCAAGAATCTCCTTGCGGGTGTAGTATCCACGTAGGGACTGTTCCAGCTGTTTCCTACATGCTTCCAAGGTCAGCAGTCGCTCTGAGCCGGCACCCCCATTCCGGCTCCACGTGAGTTGCCCACAGAACCTGCCGAGTTGTGCTGTAATTGAAGCACTAGTTTCCCGTACCCAATCGAGATCGGGATGCTCCAGCATGAAGGTAACGGTTCGAACGTAGAGGGCTTTCAATGCTGCAATAATGCTGCAATCGGTGGAGAAAAACAGGCGTTATTGGGGACAAAGGAGAACAAACCGATCTTCATGGAGCCCATCATTTCATTGCTCAGAATTCTTGGGGCTTGAGCTCGTGATTTCGTTTGGCAACAAGTCGCTTCCACCTGCGTGCGCAGCATTTTGATTTGGGCTTTCAAGTGTTGAAGTTCATGGCGCTGTGCTTACGAAAGTGCGGGATATTCTAGGTTGAAATTTCGGTTGACGCGACAGAGATTTTAAGATATAGTGCGCAGCATGGTTGAGCGTAGAACAGAGGTCCAGGCCGTACTCGACTTGCTGAAGCGGCACCCGGTTGTCGGCATTGTGGGCGCACGCCAAGTGGGGAAAACCACGTTAGCCCGTATGATCGTCGAGCGCGGTCGGCGGCAGACCGAGGTTTTTGATCTTGAAAATCCGGAGCAACTGGCACGTCTTCATGATCCCATGCTTGCCTTGAAGGATCTAAAAGGCCTTGTGGTGATCGATGAGATCCAGCGCGTGAGCGATCTCTTCGCCGTACTGCGAGTGCTCGCGGATCGCCCAAGGACACCGGCGCGGTTCCTGGTGCTGGGCAGTGCCTCTCCTGAGCTGTTGCGACAGGGCTCTGAAAGCCTGGCAGGACGAATTGCCTACCATGAGCTGGGTGCCTTCTGCCTTGAAGAGGTCGGCGCTGACCGTCATTTGCGCCTGTGGCTACGCGGGGGCATGCCTCGCTCGTACCTGGCGCGTTCCGAGCCGGCCAGTCACGAATGGCGTCGCAGCTTCATTCAAACCTTCCTGGAAAGGGACCTTCCGCAACTCGGGATCAACATCAACAGCACTACCATGCGTCGATTCTGGACAATGCTTGCGCACTATCATGGTCAAACGTGGAATGCTTCGGAGTTTGGCCGTGCCTTCGGGGTGGCCGACACCACTGTTCGGGGTTATCTGGACCGCCTTGCTGCTGCTCTTGTCGTGAGACAGCTACAGCCATGGCACGAGAACATATCCAAGCGTCAGGTGCGTGCTCCCAAGGTCTATGTAGCTGACAGTGGCCTTCTACACACCTTGCTGAACCTGAGGACCCGGGCAGATCTCGAGGGCCATCCGAAGATCGGGGCATCGTGGGAAGGCTTTGCGATTGAGCAAGTCAGGTGGCGACTCGGCGCGGAACGGGATGAATGTTTTTTCTGGGCAACACATGCCGGTGCCGAACTTGATCTGCTTGTTGTTCGCGGCCGTACTCGGATTGGATTCGAGCTCAAGCGCACCACGGCCCCCAAGGTCACACCCTCCATGCGACACGCCCTGAAGGATTTGAAACTCGACAGATTGGACGTGATCCACGCGGGGGAATCGTCATTTCCTCTGGCGAAGAGGATAAGAGCGATACCGCTTTCCCGTCTGCTTATGGATCTTGAACCACTCGCTTAGAGAGGGTTCCAATGTTGCAATAATGTTGCAATCGGTGAGCAAAAACGGGCGTTATTGGGCACAAAGGAGCAGAACGCGATCTACACAAAGCCCCTGATTTTATTGCTCAGAATTGCTGTGGTCTTTTCTGGTCATTTCGCTTAGCATTGACTCATAATCACTTGGTCGTAGGTTCGACTCCTACCGGGCCCACCACTGAAAACAAAAACGTGCGAGACACCGCAGATCCTTACGTCGCTGTCCGGCTATCCGGTTCGGCGGCCCCGGGCGTCTGACCACCCCGACGCCCATATGAGCGGGGCGCCCTTCCAAACTCATACCCGAGGCCTCACAACGCCCCACCTCTCCGCTGCGCCGCTGCGCTTTGACGTGGTGGGGTCGTGCGTGCTATACGATATCAGGAGCGAGGGGCGTTGGAAGGGGTCGAGGACCCTTGAGGCAGGAGGGAGAACGCATGGAAGAGAAAGAGATCGGCGTCATCACGCATTACTTCGGCAAAATCGGCGTAGGCATTATCCAGCTGAGTGTGCCGTTGAAAGTGGGCGACACCATTCATATCAAAGGCGCGCACGACAATTTCACGCAACGCGTCGATTCCATGCAAATCGAGCATGAGGACGTGGAGTCCGCCGGCGCCGGTGACCTGGCGGGCATCCGCGTTGCGCAAAAGGTCCATCCAAACGACAAAGTGTTTCTGGTCGTCGAGTAAAGGTGCGAGCGTTTGGCCCCAACCCGCTATCGCAGCCAAATGCGCAAGGCCCGCAGCCGAAGACGCACGCAGCGCATGTCGAGGGTCTCATGGGCATAGGGCCGCCGCCAAGCGAGTCTGCCGCCGACCGGGCGGCCGAGACAACGGACGCGCAACGACAACGCATCTGCGTCCTCAACGAAAAGTCTCTTCACGCGGCCCTGAAGGAGTGGTATGCGAGCCCCGGCACTCGCGTCGAAGTATTGCTCGACGGTTATATTGTAGACCTGCTGCAAGACGGGCGCCTCGTAGAGATTCAAACGCGCAACTTCGCCGCCCTAAAACAGAAGGTCTTTGCCCTCGCCCAGCGCCATCCCGTCCGGTTGATATACCCTGTGGCGCAAGAGAAGTGGATCGTAAAACTGGCCTCCGACGGGACAGAGACGGTAAGTCGGCGGAAGTCGCCGAAGCGGGGAAGGGTTGAGGAGGTCTTCGGGGAGTTGGTCAGTTTCCCGGAGTTGCTCTCGAAGGGCAATTTCTCCCTCGAGGTGCTGCTGATCCAAGAGGAGGAGATCCGTCGATTCGACGGGGCGCGCCGATGGCGGCGCGGCGGATGGGTCACGCACGAACGCCGGTTGTTGGGCGTAACGGCGTGCAAGGTATTCGAAACGCCCGCGGACGCGGCGGCCCTCGTGCCGGCCCCGTTGGCGGAACCGTTTACAACGTCCGAGTTGGCGGCGGCAATCGGGATCCGGCGGAACTTGGCGCAGAAGATGGCGTATTGTCTCCGGAAAATGGGGGCAATCCGAGAAGAGGGGAGACGTCGTGGGGGGATTCTCTATCGCCGGGTCGGCAACGCCGCGTGACGTCAGGATAGGGCGTCGCCCGATTCGTTTGCCGGCGTTGCGTCAGAATCTGCCCGAGAAGCCTTGTCGGCCGCCCGGGTCACCCGTGCCGCAATGCGCCGAATTTCGTCTGCGCACTCTTTCGGGGCTTCAATGTGGCCCCAGCCCTCTACGGCCTGGAAAAGGCCGTCGTAGGCCGAATCGTAGTAGCTCCTTATGATGTGCGGGATGCCTCGCTCGTTGAGCGCGGCCTCCAATACCTGCGCCTGGACCTCGTTGTCCAAGGCCATTATCCTCTCGAGCTTCTCGGCGTCCGCCATCGTTTCCCTCCCGCCGGACGGTTCCGCGTGCCCGGGAGCAGGCGGCTCGACGTCGTCGTCAGGACGGCCTGGTCGGTGAACCGTGCGGAACCAGTCTGTGGCCTCTTCGATAGTCCCCTCGAAGAAAAGAAGCGCTCCCGTCATTCGCGCTCGCTCGCCGGGGGGGATGTCCGGACAGCGCGGGTCCGCGTGCATGCAGGGATGTTTCGGGTTTGCCCAGAGCCGGGCCGTGTCCTCGAACCACGTCATCGCCACCAGTCGATCCGCCTCGCGCGATACGGTTGCGATTGCGGTTAGACTTGTGGCGTCGGCGCTTTGCCGCCCGCCGGCGTCAAGTTCGCCAATGGGAACCCAGCCCGGACGGGCGCTGTACACGTACTTATTGTCGTTGGTGAGGTCCGAGAACTCCATGATGCCTCGCATATAGGCGCACGTTTGGATGTGCAGTTCTCGCAACGGTCGGCCGCTTTCGTTGTGGATCGTCAATTCGAGACGAATCGCATCTGCGCCGCATTGCGCAATCGCCGCCTGAAACACGACGTCGTTCGGCAACCTTCTCGTGACCGACAATCCCGAAGGGGCGGCGCTCCACGCCACCGCCGGAAGATTTGGAAAGAGCGCCGGACATTCTTCGTTGAGGTGGCTAAGGAACAGGTTGCCCTGGTCGCAGAAGATCGCTTCGGGAAAATCCAGCCAGAGGTAGTACTGGCTCCGCCAGGGCGGGCTGATCCATGCGATATGCTCCCAAGGGCACTGCGGACGCCACTGCCCGGGGAGTATTAGGAAGTCATCGACATGGTACCCGTCGGTCTCCGGCATTGGAACGCCTCCCGTGTGCGGAGGATAAACAGAGCCCGCTCATTCCCGCTTTGTCCAGATCTGGCGATCAATCAGTTGAATGTACTCCGACCACTGGCGTCCTTTGCCCTTCGTCTCTTCGACGACGCGGGTGAACGCATCGGCTTGGGCATCGAGGTTGTCGGCGATGTGCAGGACAATCGCCTCGAGGGTTTTCGGGACAATCGGGGAGCCGTTGACCAACTCGCCGTGGTGGGAAAGAATACAGTGGAGAAGCTGCAACCGCAGGTTCTCCGGAAACTCGTCGATAGTCTCGATGCGTTTCTGCACCGTTTCGGCGCCGATCTGGAGGTGGCCCAGCAGCCTTCCGGCGTTTGTGTAGTCCACGAACATATCCCGGCTCATCTCGTCGATCTTGCCGATGTCGTGCAAAAACACCGCAGCGAGCAACACGTCTCGGTCGACGTTCGGGAACAACTCGCAGGCCGTCTCGGCGATTCGGACGACCTCGTAGCAGTGTTTGAGCAACCCGCCGCGATACGCGTGGTGCCATTTCCTGCCAGCCGCCGCGGTCGCGAACGCTTCCATGAACTCGGCGTCATCGAGAAAGCTCTTGACCAAGCGCGTCAACCACTCGTTCTGGATGGTCTCGAGCACGGCGCGGAATTTCGCCAAGGTCTCCTCGGTGTCCGTCGGCGTGAACACCAAGTCGTCGTAGCTATACTCGCCTTCCTTGAGCGGCAACACCTGTTCGACGCGCACCTGAAGGCGGCCTTGATAGGAGGTGACCTTGCCGCGGACATTCACGACGTCGCCCGCCTCGAACAACTGCGACGCGGCCACGGCATTGTTCCACATGATCCCGCCCACTTCGCCGGTTCGATCCCGAAAAGCCATCCCGAGAAACTTCTTTCCGTTTGCCTGATCCCGCAGATCACACCGCGTCGCAACAAAATACGTGTTTACCACGTCGTCTTCTTGAAGTGTTGCCACAAACTGCTTTTTCATCAAATGCCTCCGTCATTGTTGCAGCCACAACCGGCCTCAGGGTATCCCCTCGGCCACCTTCCATGCAAGTCGCCCAAAAACGGCCGCCGGCCCGCCGCGCCCCAAAGTGGAAAAACGCCTGTGATTTGTCCTAATCTCGCTACAAGGCATCGAGAAAGCCAGCCCGGACAAGTCCCAGACAACCGTGGCGAAGCGACGCAGTTGCCTGTAAATACAAGGCGCGCGACCGAGGCCCGCGCAGGCGTACTGCGTAGTACGCCGAGCAGCCCGGCCAAGCGCAACACAGTAGTTGCAGGTAGATGCGCCGCTGACGTAGATTGCCTGTGATTTGTCCGGGCTAGGGCCGTGGGGCGGCGTAGTATCGAGGAGTCAAAGGTGACCTTGGACATGTCGCGGTTTTTGTTTATTGCGGGACCTTGTGTGATCGAGTCCGAAGACCTCGTCTTGAGAACGGCCTGCGAACTGAAAAGCATGACGGGGGAATTGCCCGTGCAGTTCGTTTTCAAGGCAAGTTTCGACAAGGCCAATCGGACGGCGGTGACGTCCTATCGCGGGCCGGGGCTCGAGGAGGGCCTGCGCATCTTGCGGCGGGTCCGCGAAGAGGTGGGGGTCCCGGTGCTCAGCGATATTCACGAGGCGGCGCAGGCGCGGCCCGCTGCAGAGATCCTCGACGTGATACAAGTCCCGGCGTTCTTGTGTCGCCAGACGGATCTGGTCATCGCGGCGGCGGAGACGATGAAGCCCGTGAATATCAAGAAAGGCCAGTTCCTCGCCCCGGAAGATATGCAATACGTCGTCGAAAAGGCCGCGACAACCGGCAACAACCAGATCATGATCACAGAGCGCGGCGCCTGTTTCGGCTATCACAATCTCGTGGTCGATTTCCGCGCGTTCAGCATCCTGCGCCAATTCGGCTGCCCCGTGATTTTCGACGCTACCCATGCGGTTCAGATCCCGTCCAAGGGCGGCGTGTCGGCCGGTAACCGCGAATACGTGACGCCGCTCGCGCGGGCCGCCGCCGCCTACGGTGTGGACGGGCTGTTCTGCGAGGTCCATCCCGAACCCGAGCGGGCCAAGTCCGACGCGGCCAACAGCCTCGATTTGGCCGACGTGCCGAAGTTGCTCGAGGTCGTGCTGCGCATCCTCGACGCGCGCGGCGACGCGTAGTCACTACCCAAGCGAAAGCTTCACAGGCCGGTCGGAACTGCCCGAGCGAGAGGCACTAAGCGCCATCGCTCACCACAAAACGTCGAATCGCGGCAATCGCGTGGATCTGCGCAACACTCACGCGTTTCGGCATAACTGGTCCGCCCTCTTGAGCAGGGTGGGAATGCGGAATCGGCCGTGCATGCGCGTGATGTCGCGCGCAGCGTCCTCGACGGGCATCCCCGCCGCCGTCACAAACAGCGGCTGCCGGCTTCGGCCGCGGTATACGGCACTGGCGGCTTCTCCCTGGCCAAAGCGGGTCTTGGCCACGCCGATCACCGGCACTCTTTGCTGAAGCGATTCGTATAGTCTGGCGCCGAGTCCCGGTGTTTGGGTGTCGCCGAGCCAAACGTAGCCGTCGACAACAATCCCGCGCACCGGCTGGCGCACGTTGTCGAGCACGGCCAGAATGCACGGCAATTCCCGCTTGTAGAACGCGCCCGGTTCATAAGGCCGCGCCTCGTTAATACGCTCGACTATCTCGCCGGCGCTTTCCCCTGTCGTCCACGACTCGAATAGGACGCAGGCCGCAACCGCCCCGACCGCTCGATAGTCAACGTCGACGCACGCTAGCATCCTTCCCCGCGTTCCTCCTCTCCGGATCGACGCACTCCAGATTCCAACAACATCCAGTACGTCCATTTCCAAGCCAGCGTCAGTGTAACATGGCAACCCGAAACAAATCTGGTTTGACGCCCGAGTTGACAACATACGGGATTCGCGGTATTATCCCTTTGGACAACAGGGTGGAAGTTGTCCAGGACACTAAGAGTCTGCCGTGTCCGGTAAGGGGGACCTGGGGGTGAATTTAGAAGCCGTCCCGAGGCGTGAAGGTCCGGGAGAGCTTTGCCTTGCCGAGCGCATTCGGGCCCAAGGCCAACGCGTTATATCTCACACTGTGCTGGTCACGTTAACGGCCCTGCTGGTTTGCATTCCCAACTCCGACGTGGCGCGCGCGCAAGGACAACTGGTTCGAGAAGAGAATATCCTCGACGGCATTCTCGAACGGCGTGACTTCGAGCCTATCGAACTCAACGCGCTCGACGTAA
>DUZM01000220.1 GCA_013349485.1 Candidatus Hydrogenedentota bacterium
CAATCGCTCGTGTCTGGTCATGGTCAATCCTCCGTTTCCGCCTTTTCATGTAGTATATATACTACATTGTCCCCTTCAAAAACAAAACAAATAAACAAAACCCCATTTCATGACGCAGGCCCACCCCGAGGTCCAACTCGAGGTCGAAACGGCAGTGGCTCCCTTGGGTGTGGAGGAACGCGAGCGCATCGTACTCAAGTTCTATAACGGTTTGACTTTTAAGGAGATAGGGGCTCTGATGGACGTATCGGTCAACACCGCGGCCTCCTGGTACCGCCGCGGTCTCGAGAAGATGAAGGCCAGGTCCCGTTCCCGTGTGGCAGTGCGCGGCGTTTTGTGTCTTCTTTTTGCCGTCTGCGGCTTCGTGTTTCACTTCGCCCTACCCGAGGCAAAGCATGGCGCCGCCGATCTCCTGCCCACCAAGATCTGCATCATTGAACCCGGCACTGAACTCCCGGCGCGTTTCCCTGATTTCTCGCCCGAACCCGAGCCACTCCGACCTTGGCCGGATAACATGCCCGTCCACGTAAGTGTCGGCCCAGAACCCGGGACCTCCGAGAACGGCTCGGAAACGTGACTGAGAACGTGAGTGTTGCGTCTGATGGGGTATGGCAATATGCCGATGATCACGAACCCGTTGGGCAAGGGTCAGGAAGTGTCCTGTCGCATGCGGAGTGAGCGTAGGCGGTTGATTGCGGCGGCGACTTCGTATTTTCTTGGCCGGGCGTAGTTTCCGGGATGACGCGCGTTGCGGTGGAAGGGGTCGAGTGCGTCGAGGCCGTTCTCATCGAAGAACCGGTCGACCCGATCCACGACCTCGCGCAGCGTCGCGTTGCCGTCCATAAACCGCTCGACGGCGAGATGGATTGCGTGGCCGACGGCGCGGGTCTGGCTGACGTCGACGAGTTGCTCGACGCCGCGCAGGTTAATGGCCTCGGTGCCGAACAGGATAAGGTCGAGCGCCTTGGCGTCGATTTTGACGTCGCGTCTGCCGCGGGACGGGTCGAAACTCTCGGCCAAGGGTATGCGGGCCGTGTTTTGCGGCATGGGGGTCGTGGTCTCGGCGCGGCGCTGGGTCGCGTGGTCTCGGACGAGCGCTCTTGCGTCGGCAGACGCGTCGATTGGCAAATAGTCCCGCATCATGATGACGTGGTCGGCGACGTCGAAGTAGTCGCCGCAGCCGCCCATGACGAGGATGGTCGAGACGCCGTGGCCCACGTACAGTTCGCGGACGCGGTCAATGAAGGGCGTAATCGGCTCGTGTTCCTTATGGACCAGGGCCTGCATCCGGGCGTCGCGCACCATGAAATTCGTCGCCGACGTATCCTCGTCAACCAAGAGTACCTTGGCGCCGACCTCGAGGGCCTCGATGATGTCTGCGGCCTGGCTGGTGCTGCCGCTGGCGTCGTCGGTCGAGAAGGCGGCCGTGCTTCGGCCATACGGCAGATTGCTTATAAACGGGTCGATGTTGACGCGCTCGACGCGGCGGCCGTCTTCGGCGCGGATCTTGACCGCGTCGCGACTGGTCACGACGTACTCGCGTCCGTCGCTGGGGATGTGGGGATAGACGCCCCGTTCGAGCGCGTTGAGCAGGGTCGATTTGCCGTGGTACCCGCCGCCCACGATAAGGGTAACGCCTTTCGGTATACCCATGCCCGTGATCGCGCGCTCGCCGGCCGGCAAGGCGTTGGGCAGGTCCATGGTCACGCGGAACGATTCGGGCGATTGGAACGCCACGGCCTCCTTGGCATTCAACGGCCGGTCGCTCGCGCCGCTTTCGCGCGGCAGCACGGCGCCATCCGCGACAAACGCGATCAAACCACGTTCCTCGAGGCTGCCGCGGATGTGCTCGAAGTTCTCGATACACTCGACGAACCGCTGCGCGCTCTGCTGCGGCAGATTGCGCCAAAGCAGGCCTTGTTCAACGATGCGGGGCATTTCGTCGCAGAGCATGGCTTCGGCCTGTCGGCCCAGGACGCGGCGGCCGGCCGCGGGCAGCCCGACTTCGAGCCGGGCTTCGACCCAATCGGGCGTAACCACAACCGCCGTACGCTCGATGACTTCCTGGCCGCCCGCATCCACGGCGATGAGGCCGCTCTTGCCGGTGCCGCGCCGCCCGCCGACGGTGGCGCGAATCGCTCGGCTTACGGTGCGGGCAAGGAAATCCTCGAGCGCCACACGGCGCACGGCGTTCCCCGCCAGCTCCGGCGGCAACTCGGCTACGCGTTGCGGGACGCGCACCCGCACCTTCGACGGCGCCGCAAACGGGTCCCCTTGCACATGGTCGATGTGCAGCACGAAGCTGCCGAAATCATAGCTTCCCTGGACGTCCTTGTACGCCTTGTACCCCCGGCCGTCAATGCGTTCCAATATCCGGCGCAGTTGTTCGCTATCCGGCATGTTCCTCGCCTGCCGCTTTGACGGCCTCCGTGCGTAGAATCCGGCCAAGAAGACAGTTCTCATTCTTGAAAGGTTTGAAAAACCACTCCCAAAGGGAAATCCGCCGATAGGTGCTCGGCAAGACGTAACTGTGTCTATGCTTTCCTTGGGGCCCATCAATACCATATTCGAAACCGTAAGGACTGAGTGTATGTCCACTGCCTGGGATTAGCCCCAGTGTGAAAAGCGCTGGAAGGGCAGGCATGCCGCAATATCCAGGCTCCTTGAGTGGGTGCAATTCTATATGCGTTTCGACTGAAGGGTCTTCTGAAATCTCGAACAGTTTCGAATGTTTGAGGATCCGGAGTTCCTTCTTGAGTTCGGGGTTTTCCACAAAAACCTCAGGTCTAACGTCCCTGGGGGGAACAATCTCGTATTCCCGGTATTTGTAGAGATTCGTCGCGCAACCGACGAGCAAGAGAGTGGCGGCCAACAAGGTCGTTTTCGTGGTGCTCGCGTCCGCTCGCTCGAAGTACATGCCCGGGTCCCTCCCACGTACCTTGATACGTCTGCTGTCGGCACAGGATACGGCGCTCGCGCTTCCGTTGTGCCCGGTGAATCGCGTTGATGATATAGCACCTACGTCCGATGCATCAACTGCGCGACGATTTGCATCACTTGCCGTTTATATTGTTGGGCGGCGGCGGGGTCGTTGTTTCTGCCGTGGCGGATGACGATGTATTTCTGGATTTCGTACAGAAGGTAAAACACGTTTCGGATGCGGGCTTTGGGGGAGGTGTCGCGACGTTCGCCGTAGCCTTCCCAGAAGGCGGGTTTCGAGATGCCGCAGTAGTCGAGCACGGCGAACTCGATCTCGGGGTCGCCCCAGAGCGCGCGATCCCAGTCGACGAGGCCGGTCAGATTGCTCGCGTCGTCCACGAGAATGTTCTGCGCCCACACGTCCATATGGAGCAGACTCGATGGGACGGGGCGGTCGAAGAGGTCGATGTGCCGCTCGAGGAGCCCGAGCAGGGCGGTCGACTCGGTTTCGTCGTAATAGCCGACGGCGGCGACGTCCTCGACGAGTTTGCGCCACATCATCTGAAAGGCGTCGACCCAGGTGGGTTGGGGCGCCATGGGTGCGTGTTCGCCGAGGTAGCCGTACCGACCCTCGGCGGCGAGGGCGTGGACTTCGGCGAGGCACCGGCCCACGCGCCGCAGCACCTTCGCTTCGTCCACATACGGCGCGTCGGTCAACGGCCGGCCCGGTAACCGTTTCATCAGGAGGAAGTCGCGATCGAGTAGGGTGTGCGAGTCGTCATAGGCGATGATCGGCGCGACGGGGACCGAGGTTTTTTCGAGCAGCAAGGCGTGGAGCCCGGGTTCCTGGCGCATCATGTCGCGCTCGTAGAAAACAAAGACGGCGTCTCGGGGCGGCGCGATGCGCATTACGAGTTCGTCGCCGTCGGCCCGAACGAAATACGAGGTGTTAAATTTACCCGTCGGAATAGGCGTCAGCGATATGGCCGATGCGGCCACGCCGCAATACGCGCACACGAGTTCCTGGAGAGTCTCTTTTGAGAACGGCATCGTGGCAGCCATGGAAGCAAGGAAACCGGATACCCCAAGCGAAAGTCAAGCCTACCGCAGCCTCTGGATCGGCGCGTAAGCGCCCCGAATCGGCGCTCAGAAGAGTTCTGGGATTTTGGTCATATCCTTTTCTTCGTGTTCTTCGGCGAGGGCCTCGGGCCTGGGTTTGATAAAATCGCCGACGAGCATGTCCTTGTAACCCAAACCCGGCCCGACCATCGGATGCACATTGGCGTTGGGGTCGATCATGACCTCGAGAAATCCCGGGCCGTCATGATTGAACAACTGGTCGAGGCTCCGCTTCACCTGCGCCTTTTCGGTAATCCGTCTGGCAAACTTGAACTGGTCGGCCTCGGCCGCTTTTACAAATCGTTTTTTATGGAGCGACTTATCCGTTCCGGAGAACCGTTCGCCGAAGTACAGGCGTTGCCACTGACGCACCATGCCGTCGCCCAGATTGTTGAGCAGGACGATCTTGACGGGCACGTCGTACGTCGTGACGGTCTCGAGCTCCCCGAGGTTCATACGCATGCTGCCGTCGCCGTCGATGTCGACCACGACCTTATCGGGGCGGGCCAGTTGCGCGCCGATGGACGCGGGCAAGCCGAACCCCATCGTGCCCATACTGCCCGAGGTGATGAATGAGCGGGGGGTGTTCACATAACAATACTGGGCGGACCACATTTGGTGTTGCCCGACGCCCGTGCAGATAATGGCCTCACCCTTCGTGATGTCATTGAGGCACTCGATGACGTATTGCGGCTGAATGAGCGTGCTTTTCCGATCGTAGTCCAGGTGATGTGCTTTCTTGAGTTTCGCGGCGCGTTTCGCCCACGGCGAGAAATCAAGTTCGAGCGCTTCCCCGGCAGCGAGCAGGTCGATCAACGCCTGTTTAGCATCGCCGACATGGCACCAATCAGCCTCCTTGACCTTGCCGATCTCGGCGGCGTCAATGTCGATGTGGGCGATCTTTGCGTTGGCGGCGAACTCGTCGACCTTTCCCGCGACCCGATCGTCGAACCGGGCGCCGACCGCAATCAGCAGGTCGCAGTCCATCACCGCGTAGTTGGCATAGGCCGTGCCGTGCATTCCGAGCATGTGCAACGACAACGGGCTCGCCTTGTCCATGCAGCCGGTGCCCAGCAAGGTATTCACCACGGGAATCTGATACCGCTCGGCAAAGGCACGTAAGGCGTCCGTTGCGCCGGCAGCGATTACGCCGCCGCCCGCGTAAAACAACGGCCGTTTAGACTTCGCCAGCAGGCCGAGAAAGGCCTGGGCCTCGGCGCGGGTGACGCGCGCGGCCTGCAAGTTCGCAAGCCGCTTCTCGTAGCCCTTGAACTTGAGTAGTCCCGATCCTTTGAACGTCCCGACGTAGTTCTGCACGTCTTTCGGCAGGTCGATGACGACCGGCCCAGGTCGGCCGCTGCGCGCCAAGGAAAACGCGGTGCGTACCGTCGCCTCGAGTTGTTCCGGGTTAGAGACCAAAAATACGTGCTTCGCGCATGCACTCATCAGATTGAACACTGGCGCTTCTTGGAACGCGTCCGTGCCGATCGCCGGGCGCGCCACTTGCCCGCACATCAACACGACGGGAATCGAGTCCGCCATCGAGTCCCGAATCGGCGTGACGGAATTTGTTGCACCCGGCCCCGAGGTCACCATGAAGGCGCCGACCTTGCCGCTCGCCCGGGCGTACCCTGCGGCCATAAACCCGGCCCCTTGCTCATTGGCCGGCACGATCAGCCGGATTGGATTGCTTTTGTGCGCGGCATTGTAACGGAAGATGGCGTCATACGTCGGCAGAATCGCCCCGCCGCTGTACCCGAAAAGCGTGTCGACGCCCTCGTCCGCGAGAACCTGCAGGATCATGTCCGCCCCGGTCATTTCTTGCCCTGCGAGTCTGTGTCTGTTGGATGTAGCCCGTTTCATCAACTATTCCTCAGTATAAGTTTAGCCATTTGCCATCTGCGTAGTTTCTGTTGCGGCAAGGATGTTGCTTGAAAAGGGGGCCTCCACTCTGTGTCATTCCCGCGAAAGCGGGAATCTCGTCTTTGGTGTTGAGCAACAAGGCGGAGATGAGATTCCCAATCAAGTTGGGAATGACATGTTCGGGCCGTTTTCAAAAGTCGAAGATCCGTTTTCCGCTTTCAGACCACCTTTCCGAAGCACTAACTACTTAGTACCCGTTGTATGCATGCTCCGCAGGGACACAACGCGGTCAGGCGCAGTATTGTAGCAGAAAGATCGCCCAAGCCCAAAAGAACGTGCGAGTGACTGACCCGATCCCCGAGCCGTTGGTTGCAGCGCCCGCAAACGGAGAATTGGTCAGGAGGGCGACACTAGGCGGCGGATTCTTCTTCGGCGTAGGTCTGGGCGATGCGGATGTACTCGTCCTCCGCCTCGAGGAACGCGTCGACCACCGCCGGGTCAAATCGGGCGCCGCGGCCCTCTATGATCTCCCTACGGGCCGCCTCATGCGGCCATTCTTCCTTGTATACGCGCTCGGTAGTGAGGGCGTCGTACACGTCGGCCAGCGCCATAAGCCGGGCGGCAATCGGGATCGCCTCCTCTTTGAGACCCCGAGGATAGCCCAAGCCGTCCCACCGTTCGTGGTGGTAATAGGCGATCTCGCGGGCCGTGCTGAGAAACGACTCGAATCCGAGACGCTCTTCGGCCCATCGCAACGTGTCGCCGCCGTAGGTCGTGTGCCGTTTCATCTCTTCCCATTCTTTCGGGGTAAGGTTGCCGGGTTTCAGCAGGATGGCGTCGCGCACGCCCACCTTCCCGATATCGTGTAGCGGCACGGATTTGTAGAGATGCTCAATTTGCTCATCGGTCAGGTAGTCCTTGAATCGCGGGTGTTCGCGGAGCCGTTCGGCGAGCGTTTTCACGTAGGCGCGGGTCCGCTCGAGGTGTTTTCCCGTCTCGGGATCGCGGATTTCGGCGAGGCCGCCAAGACAGAGGATGGTCACCTCCTGGGTCTGCTGCAACTCCTCGGTGCGGGCCTCGACCATGGCCTCGAGGTTCTGATTTAGATTACGCAACTCGGCCTCGATCTTCTTGAGATAGGTCACGTCGCTGGCCGCGGCAATCACTGAGCGTTCGTCGGTGAAGGGGCAGAAAAGGTAACGTAACACGTGGGCGCGGGTCCTCACCTCCGTCTCATACCCGCACAGGCCTTCCTCCAGGCAGCTATTGACGATCTGACGGTAATCGGGCGGCAACATCTTCTCCGGCACGTCGGGGCTGAGGCCGAGTTCGTCGAGCAGCCGGTACCCCGCCGGATTCATGTACAGGACGTTTCCCTTGAGGTCGAGTTTGACAATCGGGCTCGGATTGCTCTCCGGAAAGCGAGACAGACTCGCGACTCGTTTGACATACTCCTGAATGAGTTGGTCATGGTGTTCCCGGGTGTATTGGCTGGCGCCGAAAGCGTACAGGCCTATGCCGATCACGGCGGCGTTCAAGACGGCAAAGAAGAGCCACAACGCGGCGCCGGCCCGGACGCTCACGGAGAGCAGCAGGGCGGGCGGCAGAAAGAACACCAAAAACGCGATGACCGCGGCCCGCGGCGCGGCTTTGAAGAACACACGGTGATCGCCGAAAGCGGTCTTGTGCTCGACGTAGTTCCGGATTGCCCGCGTGAAGAACAGTTCACAGTAGGAATACTGGACCTCGTAACACTGTTGCTGGGCGTCGAAGCGCATCAGCGAGCAGTACATGTGGAATCCCGACGGACTGCGCAGAGCGTCCGCCACCCGCTTGCGGGCCCAACCTCTATACGGCGTAGCCGCTGGCGCGGCCTCCGGCAAGTCTCGCCAAACATAGAACAACACAAGCAGGGCCTCAATGATCTGCCCATACTCGAGCTGTGTGTCCAAGCGGATCGATATGACGCCCATCTGCGTGAGACGGGCCGCTATGTCTACTGTGCCGACAAATACATATTCCTTCTCGATGCAGACGCCACGCAGCGTAACCTCGTCGTCGCGTCTCTGCGGTTCGAGCGTCAGCCAACGCTGCCGGTTCTCTCGCAACACAGGGAAGACTTCGTGCTCGAGGTGCAACGCCAGCGGCCGTATGTTGCGGAGCACGTGTCGGTGACGCAGTCGGAGCCACAGGAAAAGCACAGTACCCCGCAGACAAGTGAACAGCAAACCGACCTTCTGCCAGAATGTGTCCCCAGCGGGGGCCAGCGCTTCACTGGACACCCCACCTATTTCGCGGCCGTCGGGCACGGATGCTTCTCCTTGGGGAAAACCGGCTCCTGCATACGTAACCACATCCAATGCCATTTTATTCTAAGTCGTATCGTGACGTTGAGTCTACTCCCTTCTCACATAGTCGCGGGAACCGGCGGCACGTCCAGCGTTGCACAACGAGGGCAAAAC
>DUZM01000166.1 GCA_013349485.1 Candidatus Hydrogenedentota bacterium
CACACGGGGAGAGAGGGCCACTGGATTCCGGAAACGACCTGGGACACACTTCCCAAGTGCCTGGCGTTCTACTTCAACAATTCCTATTTCTTGATGGGGGTGGCATTGCTTCTTTACGCCGTGTTGCTTGGCTGCTATGCGCTGGGGGGAAAACGGCGCAGCCGCGAAGCCGCCCCCGGGGCGCACCGGTTTGGCGCCTGCCCGCCCGGGGCCGTGCTCGCCCTGTGGTTGGTGGTGCCGCACGTTCTGGCCGTCGCCGTGTCGCTCACAGTCGCGCGTGTGGTCACGGAACGGAACTTGATTGTCGCCTTGCCGCCGGCGTTGCTGCTGTTGGCCAGGGCTCTTGCGACGTTGCCGCTGCCCGCCACATTCCGAAATGCTATCGCCACGACCATTGTGGTATTCACTGCGGGCCAACTCCTGTTTGACATCGACTACTTCTCGAAACCGCAAAAGGAGCAATACCGAGAAGCCGCACAGTATATCCTCGAGCGAGACGCGGAGTACCCGGACGCGCCGATCATCGCGTACGCCTGGCGGGAATACGATCTCAATCACTATTTCAAGCGGTTGGGTTCCGCCCGCCGCGTCGCGTTCCGTGCGGGTAAGGAAGAAGAGATACCCGAAACCCGGAAAAGGATCGCCGCCGCGCAGACGGACTACTTCTGGTACGTGGCCGCCCACCGGACCCCCGACAAACCGTTTCTCAGATTTCTTTTCAGCGAATACTCCGTGTGTAAGTACCGCGAGTTGGTGGGCGTATACATCTGGCTGCTCGAAACCCTACCGCCCGCGGGGTGATCGGGCCTGTCGGGGCCGCAAGGACGCCCGCTGTAACTTTTGGCGGCGTAATCTGCGTTAATAGAATCGCTGTGCGGCGTGCCGCGCGGGCCTATTCCTGGAGCCAGATGGGCGAGGAAATCGCCTCGTCGTTGCGGCCGCTCCCGTCGTTGTCGTCGGCTTGGGCAACGATCACATAGTAGTAATTGCTGCCGCTGACGGTTGGCGCGGTGAACGTGACCGATACCGCGTCGCCGGCGACGGTTTGCGTGTCGAGCAGGATGCCGTTCCGATATAGGCGTACCTCTTCGAACGCGTCTCCGCCGCCGTCGCTGGCATTGACGGTGAATTCGGCCGGAACGCCGCTCAACCGGCTTCCCATGGGATATCCCGCGCAACGGAAATCGAGATAGAGATTCTTGTCTTCGGTGGCGTAGAACCTATGGGCCCAATAGGCGTCGATGAGGGCCTCGCGGGTGAGTTGCTCGGCGAGGACGCCCGTCCGGAACTCGTTTCGCGTTCCCCAATCCTGGCGGTGGTTGTCCTGGGATCCAAGCGCGCCCACGTACCATCCCTCGAGGTTCGCCACATCCCAATAGCTGAGATCGCTGTGCCAGCTCCCGCCGTAGTAGAATCGGTCGAGGTCCTTGTCGGCGTTGCAGAGTTCCATGCCGACGACCTGAGGGATGACGGCGGCGCACGGATAAAAATGGAGAAACTGAATCCCCAGGAAATCGAACTCGCCCGGGTGATTGAACGTCGCAAATGCGGCGGGGCGGTTCGCTAGCCATCGGTAGAACTTCCCAAGCCGAAAGGTTGTCACCGTGTCCGTGAAATCGCTCGAGTTCATGACATTGAGGTGTCCCAACACCGGGTTGCTCCACTCGAATCCCCAGAGCGTTACATATACGCCGGGTTCATAGGTTGCGTTGGCGGCGCTGACGAGCTGGTCCCACTTGTTCTGCCAAGGCCACATGGCCAGGAATATGCCGTGATCGGTTAGACTGAAGAAGTCGAGCCCGCCCTGATCGCGTGCATATTCATAGGCCTCGAGAGGATCGCCCCGTGCGTCCAGAGATAACTCGCTATGCGCGTGCAGATACCCGAAGTAGGTGTTGTACTCGATATCGCGATATCCGATATCGCGATATCCGATATCGGAGGTGGCTTTCGGAACGTCCTGTATTGGCGCCTCTGGGAACGCGGCGTTTACGAGGTCGCGCGCAATATCGGTGAACGATACGCTCGAGAGTCTCTTTGCGATGCCGCCAATCTCGGCCGTGCTGCGGAAATCGGCCGTGTTCACCTGGTTCAGAAACGCGCGACATTGAGCCCACGTAAGCCGGGAACCGGCCCCGCGCAAGACCAGCGCGAGGACCCCGCTGCGCTCGAGCCCCGGTTCTTCCCGCAGAAAACAAAGGAGCGTGTATTCGGCCGGCGTGGGTTCCCTGCCTCGCGCAAGTTGGTATGTGATCGCCACATGTTCCTCCCACGAAACGGCAGCAGCATACTCCTGCGAGTCCAGGAACGCGTTCAGCGTCTCCATGCGCTCGCGAAGGAAGGCGGCGTCCGGCGGCAGCAGGCCTTGGTCGCTGCCGTCGGGGCAGCTACCCAACGCCGCGGCACAACATACGAGCAGTGCCGCTAAGGCCGCCTGCGGGTTCCGATGCTTGAAAAAGGACTGCATGGACAACCGGCTCAAAGACTATCTACTTTTACTTGTTACCACATCCACTTTTTGTGCGTGGGAATACTACATGAAGTGCGCGGCTCCGGCAAACCGGAGGCGCGCAAACGGGATCGCATAGCCGCCCAAAACCGCCATCTGCAGCGCCTTAGCTCAACCGGGGCGTCACTCGATTCAACGAGGGCGTCATTGATTTCCTTTGTGCTTTGAACTAAGGTCTTAGCGTAGGTCGTGCGCAACGAGAATGGTCGCGCAGACGGGAAAGTGCAACATGCTACTCGAAGATCTCGGCAACCGGATTCGTTCGCAACGGGAGCGGCTTGGACTCAAGCAGCACGACGTTGCACACGCACTTCAAGTGAGTCCCCAGGCCGTTTCGAAATGGGAACGCGGCGAGAACGCGCCCGACATCGCGATTCTCGGGGCGCTGGCGAAACTGCTCGGCGTCTCGACCGACTGGCTGCTGGATACGTATGGCGAGGGGCTGGACGTGTTCGAGGCCACAGTGTTCGCTTCGAGCGTTACGGGGGCCTACGAGAAGTCTTTGCAGATGGCGGCCAGGGAGTTCGCCTCGTGGGCAAACGGGTTCTTCTCGCAACTCACGGAAGCGGTTCTGCGGCACGACGGCGTCCCGATTAAGTATATGGGGGACCAGTTCCTGTGCTTCTTCTCGGGAACCGAGCATCGCCGTCGCGCGGTCAAGGCGGCATTCCTCGCAAAGCGCATGGTGGCCGAGAACCTGCAGATTGGCCTGAGCAGCGGCGAGATCTACCTTGGCGCGGTTGGGCATCCGGACTATGCAAGAGCCGACATAATGGGCGAGATCGTCAATATCGCCTTCTTAACCAAAGACTGGGCCGAAACGAACACCGAAAGCAGCGTGGCGGCCACTGCCGCGGTCGTGAAGCCGCTTGAACAGGAATGTAAACTCGGCGAATCCGCCGAGGTGAATTTCAAAGACATAGAGAATCCTGTGCGTGTAGTTGAACTTCGCGGGATAAGCAAGCCAAGTGAACCAGGCAGATAGATCCTGAAGTTTCCCAGTGCAAGGGATGTTCTTAGGAGAAGGAGCGGAAAGCAATGGCAACGAACACGGCGACCAAAAGAAGACTGGAATACAAAGTTGCAGATACGAGCCTTGCGGAGTGGGGCCGCAAGGAAATCGAGATGGCCGAAAAGGAAATGCCCGGGCTCATGGCGATCCGGGAACGCTATGCGCCGGAACGGCCGCTGGACGGCGCGCGCGTCATGGGTTCGCTACACATGACTATCCAGACCGCCGTTCTGATCGAGACCCTGAAGGCGCTGGGTGCGGAGGTGCGTTGGGCCAGCTGCAATATCTTCTCGACGCAAGACCATGCCGCCGCGGCCATCGCGCAGACGGGCGTGGCGGTGTTTGCGTGGAAGGGCGAAACGCTCGACGAGTACTGGTGGTGCACCGACCAGGCCATGCGGTTCCCCGACGGCAAAGGCCCGCAGATGGTGGTCGACGACGGCGGCGACGCAACGCTGCTCATTCATCGGGGATACGATTTGGAGGAGACCTACAACAAATCCGGCAGGCTGCCGGAGATCTGCCGCGACAACAAGGAAATCACGATCATCGACACGCTTCTGCATAGGATCCACGGCGAGAATCCGAATCGGTGGCACGACGTGGCGCGAGACTGGGTCGGCGTTTCGGAAGAAACGACCACGGGGGTCCACCGACTCTATCACATGATGCGGGAAGGTAAACTGCTCACCCGTGCGATGAATGTAAACGATTCCGTCACCAAGTCCAAGTTCGACAACTTGTACGGCTGCCGCGAATCGCTCGCGGACGGTATCAAACGCGCCACGGACGTTATGGTGGCGGGGAAGGTCGTCGTGGTGGCGGGCTATGGCGACGTTGGGAAGGGCTGTGCCCAAGCCATGCGCGGGCTCGGCGCGCGCGTCCTGATCACCGAAATCGATCCTATATGCGCCCTGCAGGCCTCCATGGAGGGGTACCAGGTCGTCACGATGGCCGAGGCCGCGCCCCTCGGCGACGTTTTTGTAACGGCTACCGGATGTTGCGACGTCATACGGGGCGAGCATTTCAGAGTCATGAAAGACGAAGCCATCGTCTGCAACATCGGCCATTTCGATTCGGAAATCGACGTGGCCTGGCTCGAGGCGCAGGAAGACATTACAGAAGTCAATATCAAGCCCCAAGTTGACAAGTTCGTTTTCCCGGACGGCAAGAGTATCGTTTTGCTGGCTCGCGGCCGACTGGTCAACCTGGGTTGCGCTACCGGGCACCCCTCGTTTGTCATGTCGAATTCGTTCTCGAATCAGACGTTGGCACAGATTGCCCTGTTTACCAGGCCGGAGGCATACGAGGTCGGCAAGGTCTATACGCTGCCGAAACTACTCGACGAGGAAGTCGCGCGGCTTCACTTGAGCAAGCTCGGCGCCCACCTAGACAAACTCAGCCAGAGACAGGCCGACTACTTAGGCGTCCCCGTCGAAGGCCCGTTCAAACCCGACCATTACCGGTACTAGGGGCTGCAAAAAACAGGGAGTTGCCCAAGCGACGCGCGGGGCGGTCCCTGGTTTGCCGAAAATGGTGCGGACACATGGCAGGAAAGGACTGGCTTAAGCGAAACGAGTCCTCGCGCGTAGATGCGGTGCCGGGCCGCTTCATGAATGTCTCCTTGTTCCTGGCTCGGCCTCCCGCCGATTGGACACGGCCCTTGACAACGGCGGCGCAACGTGGTTCAATATGGCTGAATAAGATTTCAGCCTTGGAGGGTGCGCCGATGGCCAAAGGACTTACAAAGAGACAAGCGGAGATTCTCGAGTTCGTTATCGAATCGATTCGAGACTACGGGCGCCCTCCCACGATTGCCGAAATTGGCGAGGAGTTCGGCATCGCGTCGACCAACGGCGTCAATGACCATCTCGTTGCGCTCGAAAAGAAAGGGTACATTACCCGCTCGTCGAAGGCCCGGGGCATCCATGTCACGGAGAAGGCGGCGGTGGGACTGTACCGAAGCGAGGTGGCCACGCTGCCGCTGGTGGGGCGTATCGCCGCCGGACAGCCTATCCTCGCCGAGGAGAACATCGAAGGGCACGTGGCGGTCTCGGCGTCGCAAGCCAAACCCGCCGCCTATTGCCTGCGCGTGTCCGGTGACAGCATGATCGAGGACGGCATTCTGGACGGGGACGTCATCATCGTCGACCAGAGCCTCACGCCGATGCCGGGCGATATTGTAGTGGCGCTGGTCACGGACGAGGCCACCGTAAAGCGCTATTACCCGCACAAGCGCATGGTCGAACTCCGTCCTGCGAACGCCCGGATGGACTCGATGCTTGTTCGGCCCGAGGAGGTGCAATTTCAGGGAGTCGTGGTAGGGCTCCACCGGACGCTGCGCTGAGGCCGTTTCTCCCGCAGCAAATCCGTTTTGTCCCGTCTATGCCGTCGCACAATCTCGCATAGGCCCGCCGCGCCAACACCGCGTCACGGTTTCTTCACGAATTCCTTGTAGCTCTCGACAAGTTGGGGGTCGCTCTCGGGAATAGCATCGCGTATTGCGGCGAGTTCCTGTTTCGAGGTGATTGGGCCGAACTCGAAATGGAACGTTTTGATTTCGCCCGGGGCGAGGACATGCAGGAGTCCGAGCGCCGCGTCCACCTGGCGGCCTTCTACACTGCAGTTCGCTGGTTCGAACCCGACGACGTAATCCTGCTCGCCCATTTGTTTCCACTGAGAGAAGCGCGGCAGTTCGTTCTTGTTGTACTTGAGATAGACGCCAAAGCCGTTTCCCGCGTCGAATCCGTTGTTGATAATTGCAACGGTCACCGTGCCGTCGGGCTCGGGTACCATGTCGTGATAATAGACCTTTTCCTTGTACCCGTGCGTGGGCGCGTGGAAGTTGTTATAGTTCTCCTTGTCTGCAACGGCTTCCGCGTCGCGCGGAGCGACGAACCGGCTCGCCGCGAGCAGTCTGGAACCGTCGTCGACGGACGGCCAGCCAATGTTCCAATGGTATAAGATCTGATAGGGCGTTTCCTTGAATCCCTCGTTCTTGAGCACGTCGCGAACCCAGAGGCGACGTTCACCGAGTTTTGTGGAGACGGTACGCGTCAGCGTGAGGTTTTCCCCGAAGACTGTTGTCTCTCGCATGGTTCCGGTTATCGAGAGCACGTAGTCGTCGCCCTGCCATTCTTGGGCGACCTTTATGTTACGGGCGGGTATGTTGGCGATTCGGCCATGGAGACCGTTGACCAGCAGCGGCTCCTCGGGGCTGGGCGCGCCGACGTGCGTGAGGCCGCAGGTGGTCAGCGGCCCGCCGTAGAAACTGCGCAACCAGCGCAGCCCTTCGGGCTCGTAGTACTGCGGGGCGACGTCGCCGGTGGTCGAGCGCCAGCCCATGGCCTTCCCTTGGAACGATGCCGCCGCGATATCGAGGCACCGATCGAGCAGCACGGTGAACTCGAGCCCGCTGCCGGTGTGAAAGAGTGCGGCGCGGGTAGGCCGTTCGTTCGCTTCGTCAAGTTGCACCACGCGGATCCCGGCTATTTGGTCCATGCTGCCGACCCGGCGGCGAAGATGGTCGGTTCTATACGTTTTCCCGTAGAGATCAACCGAGCCGTCGGCGTCTGCCGTCCGTCCCAGAAGCAGCAACCCAAGCACCACTCCCAGAATGACGTACCTACAGCGCGTTTCCGTCAACATAACGTTCTCCCTTCGTCAGTCGCAGTGGAAGACCTCCTCCATTTGGGCCCACCACTCATCTTCGGCCCTTGATTCGAGCGGTTCCTGACACGGTTTGCAGACGGCCCACCACTCTTGTGTTGTCGGATCGGCGGCCATCTTGTTCATGTCGGCGTCGTAGTCCGCGCCGATGTACTCGAAGTAACTGAAAAGGATGCCGTCCTTATAATAGATCGAGTAGTTGCGGATGTTACATTGTCTGATTTTGGCAAGGACGTTGGGCCAGACGTTTGCGTGCAGCCGCTTGTACTCATCGAGTTTGTCGGGGCGGACCCGTATGATCATTCCGTACCGTTTCATGCTTCCCTCCACGCTCTTGCGTTCAGTTTTTCACGGCGTCAAACAAGGCCTCGATTTTCGAGGGATGAATGTCGGGCAGTATCGCCTCGTGGCTCGGCGAGATGACCAGGCCGGTAGGAAACAAGGCTTTCAGCTCCTGCACTTTGGCGTATACCTGTTGGGGCGAACCGTTAACGAGCAGTTTTTGCGCGTCGACCCCGCCGCAGAACGCCACCCGGCCGCCGAACTCCGCCTTCAGACGCCGGGCCTCCATTCCTTCCGCGAGCGCCTGAATGGGATGAATCGCGTCAACGTCGAGCCCGATAAGGTCGGGGATGACGGCGTGAATGGCGCCGCAGGAGTGATGGATGACTTTCAGTCCGTAGCGCTTGGCTTGCTCGATCAGGCGCTTCGTGCCGGGCCACACGTGGCGCCGGATCAGGTCGGGGTCGAGCATCAGGTTCGTCTGACTGCCGAAATCGTTGCCTATCAGGACGGCATCGAGCCTTCCTGCCGTCGCACCGTAGAAAATGCCGTTCGCCTCGAGATAGAACTCGGTGATCCTGTCGATGACGGCCTTGAACATCTTCGGTTCCGCGAGCATCTTTGTCAGGGCGGTTTCCATGCCGAACGCGGCGCACGCGTCCTGGAAGTGGGCGGACCACACCACCCCGAGCACGGCATAGCCGGGCGGTACCTTTTCAACTGCGGCCCGGCACGTATCCGGGTCAATGTGTTGCGAGGGTTCCGGCCACTCGAAGTCGTCAATTCGGGATGGATCGGTGTAGTCCTCGAAGAATCCCGGCGCGGTCAAGGTCCGTTGGTCTTCGGAAAACCGGCCCTTCTTCGCGAAATCGAA
>DUZM01000128.1 GCA_013349485.1 Candidatus Hydrogenedentota bacterium
ATAAGAAATCGCCGAAACGGTACATGCCTTCCTCGGCCGCCTCGACGCCCAGAAACCGGCGGAGCAGGTGTACGGCGCGCAGTAAAAGCCCGGGGCGCACACACAGCCCCGAGCCCGTTTCTCCGGTTGCAGCAAGCAACCGGTTGCCCAGCCACAAACGCCATCGAACGGGTGTGGGCCTGATGCCCGCGGCGTTCCGTATGGCCACTTCGAGTCGCCGGAATTGAATGGGTGGGCGCGCCGTTGCCTGACGCCCAACGTCGCAATGAACGGCCTTTTCCCAAAACGCGGCGAAATCACTCGCCGCGACGACCAGCTTCGCGTCCGCCGGACAAAAACCCTCGGCCGACGAGGACTTCAAGGAAAGGTCGAAATGAACGGAGACAAGGCACGCGACCACAACAAGCGCCAGCGTCATCCGCCTCAACGCCCGGTTGCGCCTCTTTGGGGTCGCGACGCCCAATGCGCGGCTACGAAACACCGGCGCACACAAGGGAAACGAGGCGTTTCGGCTTGCCTTTCACGCGGACAGCCACACTGTCAGTCCTCGGATTCCCAAACCGCGTCTTTCTCCTTTTCGCGGCCGGCCTCAAGGGATCTGAGCTTGTCTGCCAGTTCCGACTGCACCGTGTTGCGCTCCTCGGCCGAGCCCGCCGCCGCGATCTTCGATTCGTAGGCCAGCTTCTGCTCAGCGACTCTTGCTTCATATTTTGCGTCAATATCGGCAATACGTTTTCGTTGGGCATCGCTCAACTTCTTGGCCGGCCCGTGGGATTTCTCGAGCCGCGCCATGGCCAGTTCATAAGCGCTTTTCATAGCGCATTCCTCCTAATGACACGGACTTGCCGCGCCCGAAAGCGCCGCACCAAGCCCAGCAACATCGAACCGCGCACGTGCCCCGGCCTTGCCAACCCGGGCGCCCGGCTCGCTAGACGGAAAACTCGTCCTCGACAATGCTCGATATGAACCGCTCAATCGACACTGGGTAATAACGGCTGTTCGGCGTTAGGATCACCCCCGTGGTGATGTCCTCTTTCCGTTCGAGTTCGTCGAGCACGCCCTGCAGCACGTGATCGACGTCCGCCGAAACATGGCAGACTTGGATGTACTCCGACTTGCATTCGATGGGCCGGCCCCGGAAACCCAGAAATCCAAAGATGCGCCCCGTCAGCCCCTTGTCAGTATTCTCTTCGCCGAATATCTCCTCATATCGGGGCTCGCAGTGGGAGGGTCGGATTACGAATCGCGGCGATACGTGCACTTTTCCGCGGACTTCGGTCGTTTGACGGTCGGGCTCGAACGAAGCGCCCAGGCACACGTAAGGCAATTCGTGGTAGCCGGATATGATGCCATAGGTGGGCCGCCGCAGAATTTCGGTGCGCTCAAAGATTTCGCGCATTTCGTCTGAACTGAGTGCCATCGCTTCCTGAACCTTTTCCGAAGCGGATCGTAAGCGCGCGCTTCACGGCCTCTCTCCTAAAGTTTATCCAAAGTGCACCGTTGGAGCAAACCCGACGTTCCTGCCGCGTGCTGCGCGCTTCACTGCCCTGCTCGGCACGGATCTTCGTGACCCGGATAACGCTTCCCTGCCGTACCATATGATACTCAACGTCCACCGTTTCGCCCGCCGCCGTGCGCGCCCAACTCTCCTCGTCTACGGGCACCATGTCGGACAAAGTGCGCCCGTCTTCCGTATGGACGCCAATCTCGATGTAGTACGCTGCGCGGGGAGTTCCTTCGTCTTTGACGATCTTTCTTACCACAGTTCCTTGGCCGCGGCGGAGGGTCGGCTGGCGGCGTGCGTTGAAGGGGTCCACGGCATGGAACACAAAAAGGACCACCGCGGCCCCCAACAACCCGACGTATATCGCCAACAGCCGTTGCCTCGGATCGAGCGATCGGCGCCCGCGCAGGCCGCTCGCAAATCGTCCGTGGGTGCCGCTGGCATACTCGCGAAAATCTTGGCGCACATACTTTCTGGGCACGGCACGACCTCCCTAAAGGGTGTAACATAGTGCTGAAGACCGGTGCAACCAGGGGATTTGTCAGGGAGTAGGAAGTAGACAAGAGGATAAGGGCGAGCGCACTCGGCCAATCGGCGTTGGCCGGTCTCATGAGCCAACTTATTGACTTAGAATAACTTACAGCGTGCGTACCACGAAAACACCGGGCATTTCGCCTTCCCTGTGGAATGATGGAATACCTCGTCGAAGCATAGGTTCGCGTAAGGCTTGCCCCACGAGAATTGTGCCGGCGGGTCATCGCCAGATAGCTCCAGGGGGCCTGAGACGGCCAGGGCCTCGTCTCCCAATCTCCCAGCCATTTTCCGCGAGATTTTCCTCACGAGGCAACCAATCGGCTGCGAATACATCGCTCACCCTGAGGCCGGTCGTCGCCTTGACACCGCGCCTGGGTTTATAGGATGATCGGGGAGTCTTTTCAGGCACAGGGAGGGGAGCGGCTCGTGAACATCTTCATCGCCGGAGGAGGCCGCGTAGGTTTTCACCTCGCCCGGCTGCTCAGCCTTGAAAACCACAACATTACCGTCATCGAAACGGAACAAGACCGCCTCGAACAGATAGATACGGCCCTGGACGTGAGCACCAAGATCGGCAGCGCGGCGTCCGTCTTAGGCTTGCGCGAGGCCGGTGCGGCGTCGGCCGACCTCTTTGTTTCTGTGACCGGAAACGATGAGGTCAACTTGGTGGCCGCGGCCACCGCAAAGGCCCTTGGCGCCAAGCGCACTGTGGCGCGGGTTGACCAGCCGACCTATGTCGATTCCAGTATGCTGTACGAAACCATGTTGGGGATCGACTTTGTTCTCAGCCCGGAAGCCCTTACGGCACAAGAAATTATAAAGTACATCGAGAATCCGGGCGTGGTCGCGACGGAAGACTTCGGGCGCGGCCTAATCCACATGCGCCAGATCCGCGTAACGGACTCCCCCACCAAGGGCCGAAAAACCATCGAAGACGTGATTCCGCCCGGGAGCGGCATGGGCGTGCTGGTCGGCGTCATCAGCCGGAACGGCGAGGTGATGATTCCGCACGGCGACGATCGCGTCAAGCCCGGAGACCTCGTGACCCTCATCGGCCACCGGGAACAGATGCCCGAGGTCATCAAGTTGTTCCAAGGCAAGGAGCCGAAACCCCGTAAAGTTCTCGTGGTCGGGGGAAGCAGCATCGGTCTCCACCTTGCCCAAGGTCTCGAGAACCGTCCTCTGTCGGTCAAGTTGCTGGACAGAAACATGAAGCAGTGCAACGGCCTCGCTACCCTTCTCAAGAAGACAGCAATTGTGTGCAGAGACGGCACGTCTCGGGAGGACTTGCTGAAAGAGCGCGTCGAGGACGCCGACGTCTTTGTAGCGACGACCGACGACGACGAACGCAATATCATGGCCTGCGTGCTCGCCAAATCCATCGGCGCCGCGCAGACCATCGCCGTGGTGCACCAGCCTGATTTCGCACCGCTCGTGCCCAAGTTGGGCATCGATCACGCCGTAACGCCCCGCGCCTGCATTGCCAACCGGATCCTCAAACTCGTGCACCAAGATCGCGTGTCGTCGCTGGCCGTCCTTGAAGAAGGCCAAGTCGAGATCCTCGAGTTGGCCGTCACGGGCGACGCGCCCATTCTCGGCAAGACGCTGCGCGACATCCGGCCCATTTTCCCCCGAGGCGCCCTGATCGCCACCATACTTCGCGGCGAAAAGGTCATCGTTCCCACCGGCGATGACGAAGTGCACGCCGACGATTCCATGGTCGTGATAGCCGCGGCCGACTCGCTCGACGCGGTTCAGAAACTGTTTCATCCATGAATTACCGACTCGTCTCGAGGTACTTGGGCCATTTCTCGGTCGCGATTGGACTGCTGATGGGCCCCTCCGCACTGTGGGCCCTATACTTCACGGAATGGCGCGAACTCATTGCCTTGATGGGGTCGATGGCGGTGTGCGGCGCAGTGGGATTTGGGCTCACTCGTTTCGGCAGAAACGCCGACACTGCGCTGTATCAACGGGAAGCGCTGGGGCTGGTCGGCGTTTCCTGGCTCGTCGCGGCGGGTCTTGGCGCCCTACCTTACGTCTTCGCGGGCGTATTTAACTACGTCGACGCTTACTTCGAGTGCATGTCGGGGTTTACGACCACCGGGTCGAGCGTGCTCACCGATTTTGAAGGCGCCGGCAAGAGCATCATGTTCTGGCGCTCGTTCACGCACTGGCTCGGAGGCATGGGCATTATTGTGCTTTTCATTGCCGTGTTGCCCTATTTGGGCGCGGGCGGCAAACAACTGTTCAAGTCCGAATCGCCCGGGCCCGACCCGCGAGGCCTGCGCCCGCGCATCAAGGACACGGCGGCAATCCTCTACTCGATATATTTCGGGTTCACAGTGGCCGAGACCCTCCTGCTCATGCTCGCCGGCCTGAACCCGTATGAAGCCCTGTGTCAGACGTTCGGCACGCTGGCCACAGGCGGCTTCTCGACGCGCCAGGAGAGCATCGCCGGTTTCAATAACCTCGCCGTCGACATCGTCATTATATTTTTTATGGTGTGCGCCGGCGGCAACTTCGCACTCTATTTTGCAATGCTCAAAGGCAACCTCAAGGCCCCGTGGAAAGACACCGAATGGCGCGTGTACATAACCATCCTCATCGTCTGCGTCATCCTGGTGACCTTCAACCTCATGGGTGTCGAGGGGACCTTTCGCGGCGACACGCCCCCCGAGGGAAGCACTCAGGCGATGCAGGCCCTCGCGCATCGAGCGGCTCTCGGGGCGCCGGCAGAGCCAACGAAGTATGGATTCGGCAAGGCGTTGCGATACGGCTCGTTCCAGGTGGTGTCAATCATGACGACCACCGGGTTCTGCACGGACAACTTTGACAAGTGGCCCTATTTTTCCCGGGCGCTCCTGGTGGTGTTGATGTTCGTGGGCGGCTGCGCGGGTTCGACCGGGGGCGGACTCAAGGTAGTCCGCGTGGTGATGCTGCTCAAAATGGCCTATTGGCGCCTCGAAAACACCTTCAAGCCCAAAATGGTCCGGGCCATTCGCATAAGCGGCCAGGTGGTCGACGAAAGCGTCCAGAAAACCGTGTACGCGTTTTTCGTATTGTATCTGCTGTGGTTTGCAGGCGGCACGCTGTTTATGTCCCTGCTTGGATTGCCATTCCAGACCGCCATTACGTCGGTCGCGGCTACACTCAACAACATCGGTCCGGGACTCGAGCACGTGGGCGCTGAAATGAACTACGCGCTGGTGCCCGCCGTGGGCAAGGTCTTTCTGTCCTTGTGCATGGTGCTTGGCCGCCTCGAGTTGTTCAGCATCTGCGTGCTATTCGCACCCGCGTTCTGGCGCCACGACTAGCCCGTCGTGCGATCGTTGTGCAGAAAAACAGGCTGAATCTCAATAGTCTCAGAGTTCCTTCGAAGAAGGCATCATCTGGGTCAGGGATTGGGTCCGCGTCAGGTACTCAAGCGGAGAAGACGCCCCCTTGCAGCGAACGCATAGGCCGCGCGCCGCTGACGGCGGGCGTTCCCGCCTGCAAAGCGATGATTGCGTCTTGCCATCAGTATATTGTGTTTGCCGCGTTGGGGGTGTAACCTACGGGCATGAAGGGCAGACTCTACATCGAGACGAGCGTAGTCAGCTACCTGACATCCCGTCTAAGCCGCGACCTCGTCATTGTCGCTCGCCAGGAGCTTACGCGCGAAACATGGGCTGCACTTTTGTCAGAGTTCGAGGTTTACGTTTCAGCGTTGGTAGTCCAAGAGGTCGGACAAGGCGATGACCAAGCGTCTGCGTCACGGCTGAAGGCCGTGGACGGTATCCCGGTGCTGGACCTCACGGATTCGGTGAAAGTTCTTGCCGGCAAGCTTATCGAGGAGGGGGCGATTCCAGACACTCATCTCGAAGACGCGCTTCATGTAGCCGTTGCGGCCGCGAACGGCATGGATTTCCTGCTGACCTGGAATTTCACTCACATCAACAATGCATTCACGAGGTCGCGGATCCGTGACGTCATCGAGGCCGAAGGATACGGGTGTCCTGAGCTGTGCTCGCCAGAAGAGCTATTTGGAGAAGAGGAATGAGAGATCCGATTGTGGAAGAAGTGCGAAAGACACGATGCGAACACGCCCAGCGGTTCGGCTTTGATCTGGATGCCATCTGTGAAGACTTGCGCAGAATCCAGAGAACATGCGGACATCCGGTAGTCTCATTGCCGCCGAAGGAACTGAAGCCAACAAAGGCATCCAGCCGACGCGGAAAACCGCGCAACTGACGCCCAACGTCCTGAACGCGCGGCTTGTGCGGGCCGCACAAGAAGGCGGCGTTGCGGTATTGGAGATCTAAAATGGACGTTTACACGTATTCTGAAGCAAGACAACGTCTCGCCAGCGTTCTTAAACGGGCGGAGTCAACGGGAAAGGTCCTAATCCGTCGTAAGGACGGGAGCACGTTCGCCCTGACGCCTGAACGCGCCAAGAAATCACCTCTGGATGTTCCCTCGATCGAGGTCGACATCTCGACGCAAGACCTCGCCTCGCTTGTGCGAAAGGAGAGGGGCAGAACAAGAGGGTCAAGGTGAAGCGCCGTCCCTGTACTTGTCAGGGGACACTGGCGTAGAATGCTTGGCAGGGGAACGCGCCGGCGTGGGATCAAGTGAAATGGACAGTAGACAACCGATAGAGCCCGGGGGTACGGCCTTTCCGAGGGTTGATCGCTCGGCCGTCTCCGTGGGAGACGCGTTTGCGGAATCGGATGAGAAGGCCTTTTGGCTCGCGAAGACACCGCTAGAACGCTTGGAAGCCGTTGAGCTCTACCGGGAGATCGCGTTTGGCTATGATCCGCTTACCGCCCGACTTCAAAGAGTCCTTGAATCTGCTGAATTCCCATTGCGTTAAGTATCTCCTCGTCGGGGGCTACGCCGTGGGATACCATGGATATCCCGGCCCCACGGCCGACATGGACATCTGAATCGCACCGAATCCGGACAATGCCAGTCGTACCGCGCAGGCATTAGTCGCGTTTGGGTTCCCCGCCGAAGACGTTCCCGATTCCCTCTTCATGGAACGAGGCAAGATTATTCGTATGGGAATTCCACCAATGCGATTGGAAATCGTCACCGCCGTATCGGGCGTCGAGTTCAAGACGTGCTATGCGCAGCGTGTCACGGACGAAATCGACGGCGTCGCTGTCAACATCATTGGGATCGAGGACCTGAAGGCCAACAAACGAGCGGCCGGTAGGTACAAAGACCTCAACGATTTGGAACAACTGCCTTAGTTCCGCAAAACGTTTGCCAATAATCGGTTGCCGCGAACCAGCGCCGCTCCCCTGTCCTTTCCTTGTTTCTTCATCGAGGATCACGCGGTATAATACGCCGTTATGAAGCAGAGATGGGCGAAACTCGAGCGCGTCGCGCAGGGCAAACTCACGCCGATGTTGCGGCAGTACCTCGAGGCGAAATCGGAGTGCCCGGACTCGATTCTCTTTTTCCGGATGGGCGACTTCTTCGAGATGTTTTTCGAGGACGCCATCGAGGCCGCCGAGTTGCTCGGCCTCGCGCTGACGTCCCGCGACGGTTCGGACAAGAAGGAACGGGTGCCGATGTGCGGCGTGCCGTTCCGGGCCGCGGCGGGTTACGTCGCCCGGCTCATCAAAGCGGGGCGCACCGTTACCATCTGTGACCAGATCGAGGACCCGAAGGAGGCCAAGGGCGTCGTGAAGCGCGCCATTGTCCGCACCGTTACGCCCGGCACCGTTCTCGAGCCGGACCTGCTCGAGGAAACGGCCAACAACTATCTCGGTGCACTGTTCTTGCGCGACAAGAAGGCCGGACTGGCGTTTATTGACGTGAGCACCGGCGAGTTTCTGGCGGCGCAGGTCGATGCGGACGCGGAACGCGCGCTTTCGGACGAACTGACGCGGATGACGCCGGCGGAAGTCGTCACGCCGACGAGTCTGGACGCGGACCTCATGACGCGGTTGCGTACGCGGTTCGGCGGCACAGCCTTCACCGCGCGCCCGGATGAAGACTTTGACCACGCGCTCGCCAAAGAACGCCTCATCGAGCAGTTCGACTTGGGCACGTTGAAGGGCGTCGCGCTCGAGGACGCGCCGGAGGCCCTCGCGGCAGCGGGCGCGGCGCTTGCCTATGTGCTCGAGACGCAACGCGACGCGGTGCCTCACCTGCGCCTGCCGCGTCGATACAGCCCTGCGGGATTCGTCGTGCTCGACGGCAACACCCAGCGCAATCTCGAGTTGGTCGAGTCGCTTGCGGATGGGTCGAAACGGGGCAC
>DUZM01000262.1 GCA_013349485.1 Candidatus Hydrogenedentota bacterium
AAGACGCGCCGGCCACGGGGGCGTCGCGCTCGCCGCGTCGGAGCGTATGGACGTCGCCCCAGGGCACGATCAAGCTCGGGAACTCGTTTCGCATGGCTCGTGCCACATCGGCCACGGCCTCGAGCGCGAGTTCCTGGATTCCGGGCGCCGCCTCGGACAACTGCGCAACGAGGGCTGCGTCGTTCGGTTCTTTGTCGAACGTGGGCGCCGCCAGGGAACGGAATGCGTTCCACCATAGATGGAAAAGCGTCATCCCTACGCTGTCCGTGTCTGCTACGTAGTTCCATTGGTCAAGGAGGTCCAACGCCTCGGGCACGTCCGGATGACTGTCGAGGACGAGTTCCGGATAGGCGTCGGCTGTTTCAAGCAATCTCGGGACCGCGTCCACGGCGGCGGGTACGACAACGTCGTATAGCATGGATTGCATTTCATGGGATGAGCGGGCGCCGGTGCGCAGGAGGCTTCGGACGCGTTGGGCGCGAAGACTGTCGCGGTCTTGAAAGATCCATTCGGGCCAGTCTTCGGGGCGGCACTCGAGGTCGTCCGAGACGTTCCATGGCAGCGTTTCGCAAGCCTGCACATAGCCGGCCGGGGGGTTGAGGATGGTCGGCAGCGCGGAAGCGGGGATGGGGTCGCCCCAGGTGAGCCGGAGGTCTTCGCCGGGCAGCGGCTGGGTCCAATCGTAGTACGAGATAGGCTCGGGATCCGCCTCACCGCGGACGGTTGCGCCAGGCAAAGGAACCATTCGCTTTGCGCCTAGTTTGGCATTGTAGCGATACAAGATATTGCCGTCGCGGTCTGCGTACACGATGTGGAAACACGGGAGTTGATGACGTTCGAGCGCCTCGATGAACTGATCGAGATCTTGTGCGCCGGCCATCTCCACAAGCTGGGAGAGCCCGCCGAAATCGCGGTAGCCGCCGATCAAATAGGAGCAGAACCGGCCGCCTTGCTGCCCGATGACGGGGCCGCGGGGTGTTTGACAGTAGCGGACTTCACGTTCGTCGAAACCGGAAGGGGTCTTGACGAAGTAGGTCCTGGTTTCCGTCATGGCTTCGGTGAACCAGGCCAGTTCGCTCATTTCCTGCCGGCTAAGGTCCCCGAGTCTCCGAGGGTCGGGCAGTTGGATTTGGGGTTCGAGGTACATGTCGGCAAAATCCGGTTTGTTGGGAGCGAGCGCCCACCCCAACGCATCGTTGTGCCCCTGCAGAATGACCGGCAGCCCGAACAAGGTGGCCCCGGCCACGTTCATGTCCGCCGTTACGAGATGGGCTTCGTACCACCGAAACGGCCCGTCGTGCGCTTGATGCGGGTTGATGACTAAGATGGCTTCGCCGGTCTGGGAACGGGGCGGCCCGATGGCCCAGGCGTTGGCCGACGGGGTCAACGGATGCCGCCGGTACGCGCCGGGGAGGTCAAACGGTGCCAGGCTCGTGAGGTAGCAATGCCATAGCGCCAGGACATCCGCGGGATGGACGCCGTCGGCCCATTCAGGGACGCGTTTGGGATGGCGGACGAGCCAACTGTTTACGCCTTCGGCGAAACCTTCACACAAGTCGCGCGTCAACAGGTCGGCGTTGGCGAGCGCCTCGGCAGCGAGTTCGCCGTGGCCCATCATCAGCGAGAACGCGTCCGAGTCCGCATAGGTCTCACCGAAGACGGCGGCGGCCCTGCCCGTGGCAATCCAGTACGCCGATAGCATTGCCTCAAGATGATCGTCTGCTTGCGCATAGCCGAAGGCGAACGCCAAGGCGCGGAAATTATCCGCGTAGACGTGCGGCGTCCCCCATGCGTCGCGGTAAATTGTCGCTTCCCGCCACACATAGGCCGGATCGCCGACGCCTTGCGGTTCGGGGGAAACGAACGCAGGGTCATCCGCGTATTGCGCCTCGGCCAAGAGGCTAACGAAACACAAGATGAACTGCGCCCCGAGGCGTGTTCCTGTTTCCGTGCGGCTCACGCACACAAACCCCTTCTCCCTTACCGAGCGTTTTCCTGTCCGCTACGGCCGGGGCCGGGCCGTTGCGGCTCACCCGCAGCACGTTTGGTCGTTGGCGGCCGGATCGAAGGCGCAGCGGCAAGCGTCGGCGCACGGCCGCGCATCTGCGGATACGTGTTTTCATGGCTATCATTGCTGCCGCAGCAGGTTGGTGGCACCCTCGTCCGGTTTAGGTGCGTCGCCCACATACTTGATTGCGCGGAGGCGCAGGCCGGGAGTTTCGACGCCTTCGAGCACGGTGAAGATAATTCTGCCGCGGGAGGAATAGGTTTTGTCGTCGATACGGATGCTGTATTCGCCTTTGGAAAGGCCTTGAATCATGAACCGGCCCTGGGCGTCGGTTGTCTCCCGGTAGGTTCTGTTTTTATCGGCCTGGGACTGGACCACGACGTCCACCGGGAATAAAGGCTCACCGGTTACGTCGTGTACAACCGTCCCTGAAACGGACCCCGGCGTCGTCTTCGGCGTCTCGGGGTCTTCGGGCGTTGGCGCAACCGGGGCATCGTCTGCGGGTTTCCCTATGTCATCTGCCGGCGCGACCATAATCTCGTATGTGTTGGCGTCAATTTGCTGCACTTCGACGCGGCGTGGGGCGGACTCGCCGGAAGCCGCGTCGTCGGTCGCATCGCGCTCGCCAAGGAGCCGCCAGGCGCCGGCCACGATAACGACGAATAACAGAATCAGCAGATAGAAGCGTACGTTTTGGCGCATGTGACTCTCCCGTCACGGCATTGGGCCGCCGGATTGAACGCGGATAAGGCGACCAACTGCGGTGATACGTTATAGCAATGGATGTGGCGAGTAGTCAATACACGCCGCAGTGATTCCCTTCAAATTGTCGTTTGGGGACATCGCCCAGCCGCAGGCGCGGTCGTGACGGACTGAACTCTCCCAAACGCGGCCCAAGGCGCCCGGCTCCGGGACGATGCTATCCTGACGGTGCGAACCTGGCCGGGGCGCCATCATAAATGGCCGAGGCCCATGCGATGAGCGCGTCTTTTTCGTGCCAGACGGCGAATTCGGCCGCGACGCGCAACGCGTCCATCTGCCGCTCACTTAGGTCGGTGAGCGTGGTGCCGATGCCGCGCAGGGCTTCAAGCAATCGTGAAGGCGTTCCTATGGCCGGGGCTTGGCGGCAGAGCTTGCGGAGGTAGTCGGCTTCGGGTGAAGGGGGAAACGGGGACGGCCCCGGCTCGCTATGGCCTTCTGAAGGGCGTGAAAACGGGGACAGTCCCGGCTCGCTTTGCTCGCTTGGGACCGTCCCCGTCAGGTATCGTGTCCATGCCGTAAGCCGGAACCGCGCGTGTGCGTAAACGCCGTCGGCAACGTTCTTGTCGAAAAGCCGTTCATAGGCGTATTGGCCGGTTTGCCACGACGCGCGCATTACGGCGTAGACTTCGCTTGACCAGCCTTTGCCGAGCAGGTTTGCCCCCTTCTCCGGTTGACGTATATCCAGGTAGCCCGCGTCGAGCGCGATCAAGAGCGGCCGTGATTCCCAGCCGCCGCGGGAAGCCACGGCGTCGAAGATGCGGTCTATCGGCGCGATGGCCCGGTTGTCGACGAGGCCGCCGTCTTTCAGTTCGTAAACGCCGCCGTATCCGGGTTGATGCCGCGCGCGCTCGAGGCGTTCGCGGGCCGCTCCCTCGAGCCCTTCAAACACCCATGCCTGGTCTGCACGCACGGCCATCAGGCCGGATCGCATATAGCCGGGGAACGACGAACTGTTGTATGCCGCCTGGCCGAGCGCGTAGGTCATGGGGTCGGCATGAAAACTCTCGAAGGTCTGTACGCCTATGCCCCAAGTCGTGTGGGGATAGGTGTCGATGCAGTACCGATACGGCAGCCGGGTGTGGATAAACGGCACGGCCGGGTCATTCACGACGGTCGCGCCGACCAACAAAACGGGGGTCTGCGGCAAATCGCCAAACGTCAGTCCGCTTGCGGGGCAATGCGCGTTGCCGTCGAAAAAGGCCGCGGCCATGGCCCCGGTTACGGCAGGGCCTACGTTCGGCCCGAGCACGACGTCGCGCAGGATGCGATCCGGGCGCATGAGTTCGTGCCTCATAACCCGGCCAGTCAGGTTCGCGTTGAAACAGTCGGGCCAATGCGCGAAGCGGACCGTTTCCGGACACGTCTCCGTGCGATTCAGCGCAAAGGCCGCAGCCGGTATGGCGCCAGTCGACGCCCCCGACACGTAGTCTACCTCGTCCAGCACGGCGATGCGGCGGGCGCCGTCCGGCGTCTCGACGACGATGTGGCCCAGTTCTCGAATCGCGTTGACGCACATGGCCTCGAACACGGTGCCGCGCGTGCCGCCCCCGGAAAACGCGAGCCCGACGACGTATTCACCCTCGAAGGTTCCTGGGGCAGGCGTATCCACGTAGACGTGGTAGGGTGTTGGGAACGCGCGGGCCGCATCGTCCGTCATCCCCGCCCATTTATCGAGCGCCTGTTGGACGGCCGGGTCCTCGCGTGTCGGCAACGGCGCGTTATGAGGCCGCTCGACCCGAATCGACGGAACCTTGTAATCGACATAGCGGAATACGGCACATCCGCTCGACACAACGGCGCAACACAAGGCCACCAGCATTGCGGTGGCCGTCCCCCAGAATTTACGTGAGTGGCTCATGTATCCCGGCCTGTTTCAAAAGGTCTGAGTAAGGTTTCAGGGGCCGTCCCAAGCCTTGCCGAAGCTGGACATAAGGCAACATCCGGGTTCGGGTCCGAGACGATCACGGCCGCCGCGCATCCACGGCGGTTTTGGTCGTTTCCGCCGTGAACCGCCAGCCCTCGACGCGTCGTCGAAGGGTGCGGGCTTTGCCGAAAGTCGCCGTTGCGTCCGGCCTTGCACGCAGTTCGACCTCGAGTGCGGCTTCAAGAATACTCCGAATCTCGCCCCTGAGACTGCGATAGTGGGCGGCCGCACGCGCTTTGCGTCTCAGATCGACCCTGTCCGGCGCCCGTTTCAGCGTCTGGTTTTTCATACGCTCCAAGACTCCACTTCGACACGCGTTCCGACGCCAAATGGTACCATATATGGAAATGCGGGCGGAATGGGGTCACACACGGGGGCTGTTGCCGACTGGTTTGTTTCCATGCCTACATGCGGTGGAATACCGTCGCTCGATGCTGCCGCCAAGCGGCGCGGGCCAGCCAACGGCCCAATATGCTTTCGGCACAATCGCCTACATACAATATATTGTGTACATCCGGCAAGAAATGGTACAATATGTCGATTGCGTGGGATCAAGGCAGCTTGTGTCAGCGCAGTCACGTCGAGAAGGAGCACGTATGCATATAGGCGGCAGGCACAGGTATTCATTCGGGGAAACGGGCGCGCGACGCGCGCAATTCCAACGCCGTTCGCTGCTGCTCACCGTCGCAATCGTGCTTTTCGGCACCAGTGCGAGTCACTCGGTGGTACTGCGCAAGCCGCTGGAAGCAAACGTGTACGCGTTGAACCGGGGGGGGACGGACCTTCGGCTGGAGTACAAACTGCCTGCGGGCGCGTCAGCAGAAACCTTTCTGAGGAAGTATCTATCTCGTCCGGAGGAATGGCGGAAGTACGTCGGCGGGACTGCGCCGGTGGCGATCCCTTTTGACAGGCTCAAACCGGAAGTGCAACGTACATTGCTGTTGACGATCTTCGAGGAGGACTACGTAACGGAGAAGGGTTGGTGGCACACGGGGGGGGGCGGTCCCGAGGAAGGCACAGAGACCGTTTCGCGTCTGTGCCGATGGCTCACGGGTTCGGAGGCCAATGCCGCTGCGGTGATGCGCGCCAACGGGATCGAAAGCATACGCATTGAGAAAGGCCAGAAAATTCTAATCCCCGCGAAGTATCTTCGTCCCGTGATGAAATCGGTCACGCGGGTTTCCGATCCCGAAGTGGAGGGAAAAGGCGAAGAGGGACCCATCGATCTCGAGTCCGCGCGGAGGGCGCTTTCCTACGGCAAAGACGAGGAAGGCGAATACGCCGCGTACCGGATGCAGCAGGGCGACGCACTGTACACGTCCGTCGTGGTTCGGTTCACTGATTTTCGCGACAATGCCTCCATACAGAACGCCTGCAAGCGTATTCAGCGACGCAGTCATATCAGGGATGTGCGCGCCATCCGACCCGGGACCCAGGTGCTTATTCCCCTCGAGCTGCTATCGGATCGATTCAAGCCGGAGGGCAGCATCGATCGGCGCCGCTACGAGGCGGCTATCGAGGAGGCGGACCGCCTCCGAGGAAAGGTTAAAAGCAAAGACCTGCGCGGGGTAGTCGTTGTCCTCGACCCCGGACATGGGGGCAGAGACCACGGGGCCGAGAACCATTCCCTTTATGAAGACGAACTGAACTACGACGTGGCGTGTCGCGTCAAACGGCTTCTTGAGACGGAAACAGAGGCAAAAGTGTACATGACGCTCGTAGATACAATACATGGTTTCACGCCATCGGATCGCAGTCGTTTTGTGCCCGAGACCCACGAAGAATTGCTGACTACGCCGCGATACGATAATGGCTACTGGCGCGTATCCGCTAATCTTCGGGCCTATTTGGCTAATGATGTTTTCGAAAAGGAAACCAAAAACGGCACCGATCACGACAAAGTAGTCTTCACCAGTTTTCATTGCGATGCATTGTTTAACGAGTCGATGCGCGGCGCTATGATCTACATTCCAAGCGCCAAGCATCGCAAGGATGTGGAGTCGCCTCATCGGAAACTCAGCACATACAATCGCTACAAGGAGTCCGCCAAAGGCAAGCGCAATGTCACAACAACCGCTTCAGAACGCAAGCGCGACGAGGCCCTGTCACGGAACTTCGCTGCAACTTTGATGGACACTTTGGGAGAACACCGCATCAAACGCCATGACAAAAGCGCCAATATCCGTTCCGTAATCCGTCGGGACGGCGGGGCGGTGTATGTCCCCGCCGTGTTGCGCATGAACAAGATCCCGACCAAGGTGTTGGTCGAGGCGGCGAATATGACCAACGCCACGGATCGCAGCCGCCTCGCCGACCCGTGGTGGCGCGAGCAGTTTGCCAAGGCTTACGTAAGCGCCCTGAAAACCTACTTTGGCTCGTAAGGAGACCTGGGGCGGCACCGCTGAAGTGGCCGCGGCGTCTTCCGTGATTCCCGACGCCCAACCCATTCAGCCGTCCAGCTTCTGTCGCCTCGCGAAAAAGCCTACTCGGAATGGCCTCGTTCCTTCACGTAGAAACCTGCTTAGAAAATGTCAACAGAAGGTTGTATACTAGCGCCCCCGCACCAAGCGCCCTACTGCGCCGAACGACGGGCGTTTGCCGCACATTGCGGGGCGCAAGTGCATAACGTGCAAACATCGGGAGTAACTCAATGGCTGAAGATCGCAAGAGCACGAACATCACGTGGCATGAAGCGGAAATCACCCGCGCGGATCGGGAGCGTCTAAACGGACACAAGTCCTGTGTGATTTGGTTCACCGGCCTGTCCGGCTCCGGCAAGTCGACCTTGGCGCACGCCGTCGAGAACGCCCTGTTCGAGGCGGGTTGCCGGACCTATGTGCTGGATGGCGACAACATCCGCCACGGACTCAACAGGAATCTCGGTTTTTCTCCTGAGGATCGCGAAGAGAACATACGCCGGATCGGCGAAGTGGCAAACCTGTTTGCTCAAGCGGGCGTGATTGCGTTAACGGCGTTCATATCACCGTACCGCGCCGACCGCGACAAGGCGCGGGCTTTGGCCGGAGACGCTTTCTTCGAGATATACGTCAAGTGCGACCTGGACATTTGCGAGCAGCGGGACCCGAAGGGCCTTTACAAGAAAGCCCGGGCCGGAGAGATCAAGGAATTCACAGGCATTTCGGCCCCTTACGACCCCCCCTTGCACCCGGAATTGACGGTGGACACCGGCGTTGAAACGCTCGAGGAGTCCACACAAAACGTCCTCGCCGTATTGAGGACAGGCGGTATCATACCGTAGAAGCAAAAGGGCACTTCCTCCTTTTCCGCTCGAAAGCGGGAGACTGAACGTCGAGCATCCGCATTATTATTGCAACTACTTTCAGATGGCCGTCGAGCCCCGTGCGGAATAGCGAACCGATCGGACGCGTAAGAGAAAGCACCAGTGGCCGTGTAAGGGCTTTATACCAAGTTGCATTCAAAGACACACTAATTCGATGACACAACAATGCTTTGCGTGACAATGCCTTTCGTTACGCGTCATTCTGAGCAACGCGAAGAATCTCGCTCTCGCAGATACCTTCGCGCGTTCGAGATCCTTCGCTTCGCTCAGGATGACAGCAAGGCCATGGCTT
>DUZM01000239.1 GCA_013349485.1 Candidatus Hydrogenedentota bacterium
AGCATCCAGAACAGCCCGCTGAGTATGTCTTTACGCTCCGATACCCACACGACGGACTCGACGCGCAGCGGATGGAGGGCGAACAAGGTGGCCACAGTGACGCTCGACCAGAGCCCGCCGGTCATTCGCTTCAAGGCCACGAACAACAGAAGGGCGCTAGCGACGTGTAAGATAACGCTGGAGAGATGGTGTCCGGATGGGTTTAGCCCAAAAAGTTGGCAGTCGAGCATGTGGGACAACCACGTAAGTGGATGCCAATTCGCGCCGTGACATGTCGTAAAAGCCCACTTTGCGCCCGCCAACGAAAGCCCGGCGCGCACGCTATGGTTCGCCGTGACATAGATGTCGTCGTCAAAGATGATGAAGCCGTGTCGAATGGCCCGCCCAAAAACAGCGACCACAAGGACAGCCAACATACCGCCCAGCGCGATACCTGTTAATCTACGCGTATTCTCGGAGTTCATTTTGGCCGGGATTTCCCGTATCGACATGCCCGTGACCGCCACGGGCGCCTTTCCCGTTATTGTAGTGCTTTTTGCCGACGACGTTAAAGCCCATCTTGCTGTCATGCCGCCTCTTTGAGGCCGTTCACAACCCGGAAGACTCCCCTCTTATCGCGATACAACCCAGGCCGACTATGCCTTTGACTCGTCGAGCGAATTCATCCACCTTCTTCCGACCCTTGTATCGCACGACGGTCAGCCTGGGCTACCACAAGCGTTGGCGCGAAGCCCCGTGAGCTGCGCCACGTGACTTCGGAGAAGTCCGGGTTAGGGCGCCGCGGCCCGACCGACGAGGTCTCATCGCGGTTTCTCTGCTGGAAAAAGGAACGCGCGGTGAAGCGCTTGCTCCACCGCGCGTTCCGGAAAACTCGCGTCGCGCGTCCCTTATATCGGGAGACCCGTACCGGTGTCGAGGATAACACCGCTCTGGTCTACGCTGAAGGAACGTACGCCCGAACTCCCCGAAACAACCGGTTCAGCCGTTGCCGACCAGTCAACGTTCACGTCGGTACTGGCCACCGAAAAGATGTAGCCAGACTTGGTGCCCGATGCAAGGTTGGCGTCAACGTACTGCGCTGCGATATCGGCAGCATCGTGCAAATCACCGATGGCCGACGCATACGCATAGTTGGCCGCGTGGTACTGGGTCTGGGCGGACGCCAGCGTACGCAGTGCGCCGATGGCCGCCGATTCATTCGCCGAAATGCGCGAACGAAGCAAGTTCGGAATAGCAATTGCAGCTATCACCGCGATGATCGCGACAACGATCATCAACTCAATAAGCGTGAAACCTGAGTTCTTCTTCATGGCAATACCCTCCAAGTTCTTCCTGTCCTGAATTCCACCCAAGCCAAGAGGCCCGAGTCCTTTACCACATTCAAGTGTTGCCTGGGCAATACCGCAACCGCCGTGCCAACTCAGACACCATAGGGCTAACTCAAGTCTTGACATGGCCTTACACTATCAGGCTCCCCCTGCGGCGTCTGCAAAACGTCGCGTTGTGCGGACACAAAAAGTCCGAAAGTGACAATAATTGTCCCGTGACGGACTACCCACTCGCGGTACGTCACGTCTCAGCTGGCCGCGGTGGCCGTTCCGCGACGATTCTTCGAGACCATCCACTGACGGGTATTGCGACTTGACCCACTGGCAGCAGTCCCGACGTGCGAAGCAAAGCTTCGCCAAGCTGCTGCTACGCAACATCCATGAAGAAGACGCTGTTCGCAGGAATGGAATCGACTCAGAACCTGATGGGGAAGTCTGCCCGGACTCGCACCAACAGCACTGACGGTCGCCCAGCGCTGGCCGCCAGGCACTACGAAATTGTCGGCTAATTTCGACAAGCTTGGAGAGAAGCGCCGCAACTTGCTACCATGATGATGTGGAACGGGGCTGCCATGACGAAATCCCGTTGGGCGGCGCGCTGCCCCGCCGAGACGCCGAGAGGAGCGATGAGAACTGAGTTAGGCAGAAACGCCGTGCTCGGGTGTGCCGTCGCCTTGGTCGCGGCGACTCTCCTGCCTTACCTGCAAGTTCTTGGCCACGGCTTTATCAACTACGACGACACGCTGTACGTGACCCAGAACTACCGGGTCCAATCCGGCTTGAGTTTGGCCGGTATCCGTTGGGCTTTCAGGACGTTCTACGCGGCGAACTGGCACCCACTTACGTGGCTATCGCACATGCTTGACTGTACGCTGTATGGCATGGCGCCCGTGGGGCACCACGCCACGAGCCTGCTGCTTCATGCCGCCAATACGGCCCTCGTGTTCCTCGTTTTCCGCCGAGGGACGGGCGCTTTTTGGCGTAGCGCGCTCGTGGCGGCCCTGTTCGGGCTCCATCCCCTGCACGTCGAATCAGTGGCCTGGATCGCGGAGCGCAAGGATGTGCTCAGCACGTTTTTTCTGCTGGCCGCGATTTACAGTTATTTTCGTTACGCTTCTAAGCCGGGCGTGCTGTCGTATCTCGCCGTGGTTGTGTTTTTCATTCTCGGCATCATGGCGAAGGCCATGGTTGTGACGCTGCCTTTCCTGCTGCTCCTACTCGATTACTGGCCCTTGGGCCGTGTCCGCGCGGGGAACGTTCCTTCGCGGGTTCGCCGCTGGGTCACACTCCTCGTCGAGAAGGCGCCGCTGATACTCTTGGCGGCCCTTTGTGCAGGGATAACCATCCTTGCCCAAGGCAAGAGCGGCGCCGTCAAGACGCTTGACACGTTTACATTCGACGTCCGGTTCGCCAACGCGCTTGTGAGTTACGGCGGATATCTCGGCAAAACGCTCTGGCCGGCCCGGCTCGCGGCGTACTACCCTCATCCGGGGGCGACGATATCGCTGGGTCTTGCCGCGTCCGCCGCACTCTTCCTGGTGGGGATAACAGCGGCGGCCTTGGCCACCGCACACCGATATCCGTGGTTGATCGTGGGATGGTTGTGGTATTTGGGCGCCTTGCTCCCCGTGGTGGGCATCGTCCAGGTCGGCGACCAGGCCGTGGCCGATCGGTACACCTATGTCCCCCTCATCGGGATTTTTGTCCTGTTGGTCTGGTCGATCCCAGAGCGGTGGTTGGGCTTGCCCAGACGCCGCGCGATGGTCACAGGCGGCGCGCTGGCCTGGCTGGTTCTTCTCACTGCTTGCACGTGGGTTCAGGCCAGTCGGTGGCGCGACAGCGAAACGCTTTTCGCCCATACACTGAAGGTGACCCGGGGGAACGCCGTCGCGCACTGCGGCCTGGGCGACGCCTATCTCCAGCAAGGCAGACTGGACGAGGCCATTCGGCAGTTCAGGTACGCCCTGGACATCAAGCCCTTGTACAGCGACGCACACAACAACCTGGCGCTGGCCTTGGCGCGCCAAGGGGATTTGACGGGCGCCGTGCGCCATTACCGAGAGGCGCTTCGCATGGAACCGAACCAAGCCCTGTGGCACTGCAACCTGGCAGCGGTGTTAAACAAACAGGGAAATGCCGAGGAAAGCCGCGCCCAGTATGAGCAAGCCCTGGCCCTCGATGCCGACTTACCGGAGGCACACAATGGGTTGGGAAGCCTCCTGCTGCGTGTGGGACAAGTCGACGCAGCAACGGCCCATTTCCGGCAAACCCTCGCGGTCAGTCCGAACGACGCGGTCGCCTGGAACGGTCTGGGCACGATTCTTTTTCGAGAAGGCGAGAACGGCGAGGCCCTCAGGCATTTCATCAAGGCGGTCGAGTTCGACCCCCAATCCGCGCAGGCCCACGCCAATCTGGCGGTTGTCTATGCGCGCGACGGCAATGCCGCGCGGGCCATCGAACACATGAGCGCGGCGGTGCGGCTCGAACCAACAAACGTCCAGAACCGCTTCCGGCTCGGACAACTCCAGCTCCGGCACGGCGACCCCTCTGAGGCGGTCGCCCACATCGCGGCCTACGTCCAAACCGACCCGGAGGACGTCGCCGCCCGCTACGACCTGGCCCTTGCCATGAGCCTGAGCGGCCGCGACGAAGCAGCGAGGGTTTTCGAGGAAGTTTTACGCCTAGATCCGTCCCACGGCGACGCTTGGTACAACCTGGGAATACTCTGTGCCCGCCAAGGCCGACTTGAGGAAGCCCAGAGGCACCTCGAAAAAGCCGTGGAAACGGCGCCTGACAACGCCCAGGCCGCCGAAGCCCTAAGTCAGGTACAGCGCGACCTTGCACAGCGACAAGAACCTTCGCCAACCGAGGATTGAGGAGCCTCCTGCCGGCCTCGGCGACGCGCTGCTGAGCGAAGGGTGGGGGACAAGGCGGAGCGGGCGCCTGAACGGGTAGGGAGGATATTCGCTCTGTCTTCCTTTCTTATTCGTGCACAGTCCGCTATAAATCCTCGCTTAGGTTGTACGCATGGAGCATCGTCAACAGATTCCGGGAATTCCATGCGCAAGCTGGCGTTGCTGCGGAGGTCGAGCCGGACGTCTCTATACGGTGCGCAACAGGGGAAACAGAACCACTTCGCGAATGGAGGCCGAGTCAGTCAGTAGCATTGCCAACCGATCGATACCGATGCCGAGGCCGGCGGTCGGCGGCATGCCCACCTCGAGCGCGTGGAGGTAGTCTTCATCGAGGCGTTGCGCCTCTTCGTCGCCTTGTTCCCGGAGCTTCATCTGGGCCATGAACCGTTCCCGCTGGTCGATCGGGTCATTCAGTTCGGAGAAGGCGTTGCACAACTCGAGCCGGCCAATGAACACCTGGTACCGTTCCGTCAAGGCCGGATTGCCGCGCTTCTGCTTGGCCAGGGGCGACAGCTCGACGGGGTAATCATAGAGGAACGTCGGTTGCACCAGGTTCGGCTGCACCTTCTCCGCCATTACTTCGTCAACGATCTTGCCGTACCCCATAGCCGGCTCCACCTCGACGCCGGCTTCTTGCGCCAGCTTGGCGGCCTCGTTACGATCGTTGATCTGCTCGAGGTCGATGCCCGCAAACTCGCGAATCGCCCCAAACAACGTCATCCGTTTCCACGGCGGGGCGGCATCGATGGTGTCGCCTTGATAGCTGAAAACCGTGCCGCCAACACACGTTCTTATGACGTGCAGGAGCAACTCTTCCGTTTCATCCATCAAGCCGAGATAGTCCTGATAGGCTTCGTACAGCTCCAACATGGTGAACTCGGGATTGTGCTTGGCGTCCACGCCTTCGTTTCGGAAGTTGCGGTTCAACTCGAACACCTTCTCGAATCCACCGACGATAAGACGTTTGAGGTACAATTCCGGCGCCACGCGAAGGTACAGACTGCAATCGTAGGCGTTGTGGTGCGTGACAAAGGGCCGGGCCGCGGCGCCGCCCGGAATCGGTTGGAGCATCGGGGTCTCGACCTCGAGGAACCCGCGATCCGTAAGCCATCCTCGAATGGCGCCGATCATGGCGACCCGCTTGCGAAACGTGTCCAATACTTCCGGATTGGCCACGAGATCCAGATAGCGCTGGCGGTAGCGGGTCTCGATGTCGGTCAACCCGTGGTATTTTTCCGGCAATGCCCGCAATGATTTGGCAAGAACCGTGCACGAATCGGCAAAAACCGTGATCTCGCCCATCCGCGTCCGCTTGATCTTTCCCGAGACGCCAATGAAATCGCCGATGTCAAGGTCGTGCAGCGCATCATAAGCGTCCTGCCCAAGACCTTTCTTGTTGAAATAGACCTGAATGGACCCGCTTGCGTCGCGGATGTCGGCGAAAGAACTCTTGCCGTGGCCGCGAAACGCGATCATCCGCCCTGCCAACGTGGCTCGGACGTCAATCTGGCCGGGATCGTCCGTTTGGGCTTCTGCCTGCTCGAAGGCTGCCCGCGCCCCGTCGATCGAGCAAGAGCGGCCAAAGGTGTACTTGAACGGTTCGTCGCCGCGGCCCCGGATCCGTGCCATCTTGTCGATGCGGTTCTGGATCAGGTCTTGCTCCGTCGAGTGGTGGTTCTGTTCGCCCATTCCCTCAGTCTGCCTTCGTTTTGTCGGCGCGTAAGGCAAGGTCATACAAGCTTGCTTGAGACACCCTGCGTTTCGCCCCGCCTGGATTCGCCGCGGCGTGTTCCGTGGCGGTTCCCCGCCGGAAGCCTAGCTCTGGTTTCTTTGTGTCAAACTCCATTTGAGATAGCTTTCAATAAAGGCGTCCAGGTCGCCGTCGAGAACACGGTCGACATTGCCTGTTTCCTCATTCGTGCGGTGGTCCTTGACCATCTGATAAGGGTGCAGGACGTAACTCCTGATTTGGCTGCCCCACGCGACATCTTGATGCCCTTCCCGTTGTGCGGCAAGCTCGGCTTCCTGTTTCTTCAACTCGATGTCGTACAGTTTCGCTTTAATAAACTGAAGCGCCACGGCGCGGTTTCGATGCTGCGACCGCTCTATTTGACAGGTCGCAACGATCCCGGTGGGCACATGCGTGAGCCGCACGGCCGAGCTGGTCTTATTCACTTTCTGTCCGCCGGCGCCGCTCGAGCGGAAGACATCCATTTTGAGGTCTTCCTCGCGCACGTCGACTTCGATGTCTTCGTCCACCTCGGTTAAGACTTCGATGGCCGCAAACGAGGTGTGCCGCCGTCGGGCCGCATCGAACGGCGAAATACGCACCAGCCGATGCACCCCCGCCTCCGATTTCAAGTTCCCGTATGCGAACGGGCCGGAGATGGTCAGCGTGACGCTTTTGAGCCCGGCCTCGTCGCCGGGCTGATGGTCAACCACGTCGACCTCATACTCGCGCCGTTCGCAGAAACGGAGGATCATGCGATAGAGCATGTCCGCCCAGTCGCACGACTCGGTGCCGCCCGCACCCGGGTGGATGCTCAAGATGACGTTCTTGGCGTCCCGCGGGTCCGCGAACAGGCTGTTGAACTCGACCCGGTCGAGCTTGCTCTTCAGCGTTTGCGCCAAAGACGCAATCTCTCTCGCCACGCTCTCGTCAGCGTCCTCTTGCGCCAGCGCTATGAGGACTTGGGCGTCTTGAAGCTCCGTCTGCAGTTCGTCGGGCGCGGCCACGACGGATTTGAGCGCCTTCATTCGCCGGACAACGTGCTGGGCCGCGTCCGCGTTGCCCCAGAAGTCCGGGGCCACCATTTGCGACTCGAGCTGCGCGATCTCCGCCTTAGCGGCCTCTATATTAAGGCACTTGCGGATCTCGGCCAGCCTGTCCGTATACGCCTCAATTTCTGCGGCTTCGTCTTCATACATGGTCGATTTTCCGAAATTGCGGATCTTACCGCCATCACTCAATAGTAATAGTATCTGTTTTGTGCTCGCTAGATCGAAAAAGCCATCCCGCCTAGCCCGAAACGTGAAACCTGCCGAGCGCAGCCGGCCGTTTCAGTTCGTGCACAATGGCGTCACGATATAGTAGAGCACCGGCGCGGCCAGGAGCAGCCCGTCACACCGATCCAAGATGCCGCCGTGGCCGGGTAAGATTATGCCGGAGTCCTTCACGCCCGCGTCGCGCTTGAGGCACGACTCGCCCAGGTCGCCAATCTGGGCCGTTAGGGAGAGCAATCCGCCCGCGTACACGTAGCCGCCAAGCGGCCAGTCCGGCAGTGCGGCCCAGCCGTGCGATCGACGTAACGCGTAGAGGGCGACCACCCCCGCCAGCGCCAGCGCAAAGCCGCCGACGGCCCCTTCCCAGGTCTTTTGGGGGCTGACCTTTGGCGCGAGCTTGTGTCGGCCGATCATCGCGCCTGTGAAATAGGCGCCGACGTCGGTGAAGAACACGGCCACAAAAAGCAGCAACACCAAACCTGGACCGACGCGTGCACTCGCGTGCAACATCAGAATATGCGCCGTGAACCAACCGATGTAGAAAACGCCGAAAACCGAGCTGGCAAGCCCCGCGACGGAATGAGATCCGCGGACAATGTGGAGCGCAAATACGAGTAAGCACCCGCCGTAGAGCACGAGGTTCGTGGCCACGAGGTTGTTGAAATGACCGCTGAGCGCCACCAACGTCCCCGCGAGAATTCCCCCAATCGTCTCGGGCGAGATGGCGCGCGCACGGACAATCGCGTAGTACTCATAGAGCCCTATCGCCGCGAACGCGCCGATAAAAAACGAGAATCCGGTGCGGAACGGCTCGACCCA
>DUZM01000164.1 GCA_013349485.1 Candidatus Hydrogenedentota bacterium
GAGATCTACAATGAATTCGGCCGAATGGCGCTGGCCTATATGTGCAAACACCCCCGGGAAACGGCTATCCTGATGTTGAAAAAGGCAGCCTATTATTGGTGGTATCCTACCTGGTACACGTGCCCTCGCTGCCGTGAGGGTACGCACTTGACGCCCTTTCATCATCCCGAGAAGGCAATATGGTTCGTGGCGGTTCTATTGGGCGTTGCCGGGGGAATCGCCCGGCGCCGCGATTGGCGCAATTGGCTTTATCTCGTCGGGCCCATGGCGAGTTTTACCGGGCTATATGCAATCGCCTCCGTGGGCAGCAATGCCCGATACCGGTTTCCCGTCGAATGCATCGTGCTCGGCTTTGCCGGCGCGGCCGTAGCGACGGTCGTGGGCGCGTTTCGCGGTCACACGGTAACAAGGGCCGCTCTAAATGCAGATTCCCGTTAGAAGGGTTTCGGCTGGCGTCGTGTTGGCAACGTTTCCGGCGCGGGCAGCGACCGCCAACGGCGATGTGTTCGTCAACATTGAACGGCCACCCATGCTCGGGGTACCGTATGCGGCGGTGTCGGAAGCATTGCAGGCAGGAATCGCTGAACGCGTTAGGGGGAGCGTCCCTCACAAGAACAAGGCACGGGGCATGAGGCTTGTCGCGCGCTGCCTTTTATGAACGGACGTACGTGAAGCAGATTAGGAGGAAATGATGACGATCTTCCTGCGGCGCGCATTGGGGGGGGTGCTCTTGGCGCTTGTCCTGAGCTATGCGGCCTACGGCGGGACGGACTTGCCTTGGGCGCTCCGTGACCACTATGAGTTTCCGTTCGAAAACGGCAGACTGAATTACGCAGCCGACAATGCCGACTGGGGGGTCACGATCCAGGGACTCGGGGACGTGATACCTGCGGTGCGGTTCAGCGTGACGCTTGCCGACGGCACCGTCATTCGAAACGACGCGCTCGAGCCCGGTAAGCCGAGCCGAGAGAAAGTGGCCGACCCGTTGGGCGACGCCACCGACTACTCGGTGCTATTCGCGCCGAATGCCGGATTGACTGTGCGCCACCGGATCCGCGCTTACAAGGATCGCTCGTTTTTTCTCATCAAGCTTGAGGTGCAAAACGCCGGCGACAAACCCACCCTCGTCGCGAACATCAACCCCGCCGTGCTCGGCCCCGAAGGCATCGCCCTGCTTGACAACAAAACTGATTTTGCTGCGCGCCCCCTGGCGTTCCGAGGGTCCCGTCCCGTAATCGATTCGGCAGCGCCGGCGGCGCTGCTTTTTTTCAATGACCGCGCTAAGGGGTTGACCCTCGCGTTCGGCGTGTTGGCGCAAGGCAAGGCGATCTCCGGCGGCGTTTTCGAACAGACAGGGCGGATATGGCGGGGCGAAATGGGCTCGCGTTTCGAGCCGCCTGTCCGGTTGGCCCCCGGCGCAACGCTCGAAGCCGACCCCGTCTGGTTCTCCTTCGCAACCGTCCCGGCCGGCGCCTGCGACTCCTTGTACGCCTGGGCGCTGGCAACCGTCAATGGGAACCAAACAGCGGCCTCGGCGCCGCGGACCTGGATCGCCATGGATGAGAACACGTCGCCCGACGCCTATATCGAGAACGCCCGCGCATGGGCCGCGGCCGGCGTCCGGTACGCACTGGCGCCCAACGGCGTCGGTGGGCAATCCAAACGGCCCGAACCCGTGTCCATTGCCAAGGAACTCGATGCGTTGGGCATGGTCATGGGGCTGGAAATTGACCCGTTGGCGGCGCCCCAGGGAAATCGGAAATGGACGCGCCAAGACAGCAACGGCTTATGCTGGCTGAATCTCTTGGAACCTGCCGCGCTTACGTACGGGAAAAGCCAGATTCGCAAGATGGCTGCCGGGTACGGCTTCGTAGTAGTCCGGCCTTCTCGGATCCCGGACGAGGTGTTGCGGCAACTCAACGTTACGCGCGCCGAAGCCGAGGCCACCGCGTTACGTATGGCACAAGCGGCGTTGCCCGACTCGCCCGTCATCCCATGCGCAGCCGCCACCGTATCGCAAGACATCGACCTTTGGCTTGCCGCGGCCGGATGCGCCGGCAGATTGCAGGGCAACGGCCTGGACGTAGGAGCGATCCGGTTCGACACCCAGGGAACCGCCGCCATTGAAGAGAACCTGGCGTTCGCGATGACACTGTTCCCGGGATCCGTCGAGCTTGTGGGGAAGCCTGCTCCCGGCGGCCACAAGTACGTGGCCCAGGCGCTGGCACGGCCGCCACGCCCGCTCCGGCCCGTCGATGCGGCCAGGCCGTCGCCGAAGGTCTGGCAGGTCCCCGCAAGCTATGCGACGAACGGCGCGCAAGGAGACACGGTCGTTGTTTTCCCCGGCGCAGGAACGTGGACTTCGTCGGACGTGGAAATGCCTCGCGGCGCCTCGGCCCGGCTCTGGCACGCACCGGGGGGTGCGTTCACCCGCTTGGGGGCAACGCCCACTGACATGAACGAAAAGATCGCCGTTTATGGTTCGGAGCCTATTCGGCCTCATCCCGTATTCCTGGGTACGGCCGATGCAGATGGACTCGTTCTACACGGCGTTGAACGGTGCGCGTGGGACGGCGCGTCGGGCGTCCTGAGCGGCGTCTTCGCGGGCGCGCACGCGTCCAGGGCAAAGGCGTACGTGTCGGTTCCGCCGCCGTGGGAATTTCGCGCAGGCGTTGCCGGCGAGAAACGCGTTATCGCCAAGGAAACGGCGTCGCTGCTCGAATTCTCCGTGCCAGGCGGCCAACAGACGCCGTTCCAACTCCGGTTTCGTCCGCGATGAGCAGAGCCCCTGTGCGGCGGACGGGCCAACGCGGCACAACCTTGGCCGGTTCGCCACCACCGAGGGCAATGGTGTAGAATAATGGTGTGGCTAAGCGCCGTTTGTATGGTGGGACGCGACGGTTTTCCTGTGCGTTGCTAGCGGCCGAGGCGGCGGGGCTCAGATTTCTGCCGGCCCTATCGTATGGGAATCGCGCAGGGAAACGCGTTCAGGCGGAAGAATGGTTGCGCACGCGAGAAACACAAGGTCCGTAGGCATGACGGTTAGTTACCGCGCCTACGCGAAGATTAACCTCTATTTGGACGTGTTGGATCGCCGCCCCGACGGTTATCACGACATCGAGACCATCTTCCAAACTGTGGGCCTCAGCGACAAGCTGATGTTTAGCACGATTCCGAGAGAGGTCTCCCTTAAATGCAACGTACCAGAGCTCGACTGCCTGGACTCGAATCTTGCGTACCAGGCGGCCATGCTGATCCGGGAACGAACGGGGCGCAAGCCGGGGGTCCACATCGAGATCGAGAAACACATACCCATTGCGGCCGGCCTCGCAGGCGGCTCGGCCGACGCGGCGGCCACGTTGGTCGCTCTGAACGCAATCTGGGAGATCGCGCTCTCGCCGAGCGAGATCGCCGAGTTGGCGCTCGAACTCGGCTCCGATGTCCCCTACTGCACGGTCGGCGGGACGGTGCTGGCCACCGGCCGAGGAGAGCGCATCACCCCGCTAAAACCATTGCGGCGTAAGTGGTTCATCCTTGTTCACCCCGCGATTCCCGTCAGTGCGAGCCGGGTGTATAACAGTCCGCGCCTAAAGCGGAACACTGCGAGCCGGGTTAATGGGCTGACCGCCGGATTCCGGCAGGCCCTGAACGCGCTCGAGAACAACGACGTCACGGAGGCCGTGTTTAACCGAATGGAAGAGGCCGTGTTTGCAGAACACCCGCAGCTCGCCGGTATAAAGGGGCGTCTGCTTGATCAAGGATGCTTGTGTGCGGCCATGAGCGGGAGCGGGCCGACCGTTTTTGGCATCTGCACAACCAAGAAAGACGCCGTACGAATCGCGAACATGATCGAGGACTATGACACGTCCGTTGTCAGCAGCGTCCCGAGGGCCGTCGAGCAAACGGAGTGACGTCGGGCGATCCGCCGCCGCGAGACCGCCCGCCGGTACGAACGCCGCCAGGCGTTTCAAGAACCGTTTGCGGTTAGACCTTGACACGGCCTGGCAAGGGACCTAAACTACGCGCGGGGACGCTTGGGTGTTTCTTGGGTGGGGGTAGGGACTCTTCAGCGGCACCAGATGGAGCGCTAATGTTCAGAGAGAAAAAGGGAAAGGCAAGGAGTTCGAAAGGCGGGACGTCTGCGAAGCGCAAAGAGGCCGCTTCACCCAAACGGCGCATAGGCGAGATGCTTGTCGAGGCAGGGCTCATCACGCAAGACCAACTCGACGAAGGGCTCGCGCGCCAAAAGGATCACGGCGAGAAACTCGTCGAATGCCTCATTACCATGGGCTACATAGACACCCACGCGTTCGTCCGATTCCTTGCCAAAATGCCGGGGGTTGCCAGCATAGACCTACTGAATTGCACAGTCACCGGCGAACTTCTCGACCTCGTTCCGGAGGAACTGGCCAGGAAACATGACGTGTTCCCGATAGACAGGCTTGGCAAGCTGTTGACGCTCGGGATGGCTTGCCCGTTGGACGGAAAGGCCATTGAAGAAATCGAATCGGTTTCGGGTCTGCAGGTTAAGCCGCTGCTGTGTCGGGCACAAGACATACAGGCCGCCATTGCCCGGCACTACGGCACCGGGAAACGCGCCTACGGCGACGCCTACAATATCCCAGAGATTTCGCCGGTTCGACTCCGGGTCTCAGCCAAGAAGGCGCCCCCGGAAGAGGAGCGAACCCTTTCACGACGGATTCGGGAACTGAAATCGCTGCCTGTCCTGCCGCGGACTATCGAGCGAGCCAAACATGCCATGCAGGATGTAACGTTTACGGTCGAGGACTCTGTGGAACTCGTCGCCATGGATCCGGGCGTTGCGGCAAAAGTTCTGGGCGTCGCCAATTCCTCTTTGTACGGGTTCCAAGGTTTGGTCGATACCATCGAGGTCGCCGTAGCGTTGCTGGGATTGCGTGAGACGCATTCTCTTGTCTTAACTTCTCCCGTGCTTGACGTGATCGACAAGCCGGAGAAACTCGATTACAAATCCATCTGGATGGGCGCGATGTGCGGCGCCGCAGCGGCCAAGGCCGTCGCAACCGCCTGTGGGTGGGAGGAACTCTCCGCAGTGTTTGCGGCGGGATTGCTCCAGGACATCGGCAGACTTGCACTGTTCCAACTGGCGCCGGACGCATACGTCAGGCTCGACAATGACTTGCACGGCGCGGAACTCATGGAAGCGGAGACAGCGCTTCTGGGGATCGACCATTGTGAGGCCGGATATGAGCTGGCGACGCAATGGGACCTGCCCATCGAAATCAGCGAAGCCGTCCGTTTTCACCATGCCCCCGAGAAAGCACAAGAGGCCAAGAAGACTGTCGCCGCCGTAGCCGTCGCGGAGAGAGCCACCGGAATGAGCGCCGCCCCAGACAACGAGGACGAGCAGAAGCAGTGGTGCGTCGCCTTACTTGCCACGCTCGGACTCGACGAGAACGCGGCGGCCGAGGTATTCGACGAGATCGCCGCCGTACAAGGCACCCGGTTCCTTTGGGCGCGCAAGTGGGAGAGTCTTTCTGGCGGCGCCAAAGCGGGCGAGGGCCGAGACGAATCTGCCTGGGTCGGTTCCTGAGTCCGCCTTGCCGATCGGACTCGAAAACCTTCGTTCGTTGCACGCTTTCGCGCGATACAATCGACGCATGAAACGTTTCCTTCTCATAGGCCTGGACGGCGCGGCGCCGGGGTTGGTCGATCCGTGGATGGCCTCAGGCCAACTGTCCAACCTAAAACAACTCCGTGACAACGGTTCATCGATTCGCGTGAAGAGCACGATCCCGCCCGCAACGTTTCCGGCCTGGACTACGTGCGTGACGGGCCTGAATCCCGGCAGACACGGAATCATCGACTTTACGGAGACGACGCCCGGCGCGTACGCTATACGATTTGTAAACTCGACGCACCGCAAAGCGCCCGCCCTGTGGAATATCCTTTCCGAGGGGGGAAAGCGGGTGGGCGTGCTGGGCGTGCCCGCGACGTATCCGCCCGAACCCGTCAACGGGTTCATGGTGTCCGGCTTCGACTCGCCCGTGGCCACCGGGGTAGACAAGTCCTTCGTATACCCGCTGGCGTTGTACCCGCAGGTCCGGAAATGGCGCTTTGCAGACTTCCAGGAGACGGATATGCGCCCCGGCTGGCACGACCGCGCCTTGCCGAAACTCCTCGACAAGATCGCCGATAAGGAGCGCATTGCCGCCGAACTCCTCGCGAAAGCCCCGTGGGATTTCTTCATGGTTGTATTCGGTGAGTCGGACACCGTAGCCCATCATTTTTGGATGTTCCACGACCCGAATTCGCCTCGGCATGCGCCCGGCCACGGCGACGCCATACTCCGGGTCTACGAGCGGCTGGACGCGGCGGTCGGAAAACTCGTCGAAGCCGCCGGGTCTGATACGACTGTGGCCGTGGTCTCGGACCACGGGTTCGGCGGCGCTGGAACGGGCGCCGTGCATCTGAACAACTGGCTGGCTGAGAACGGCTACCTCGAGTTCTCGGGTTTGGGCGGCAGCCCGGTTAAGCGCCTTGCCCTGAGTGTTGTGCCCCAGCAATGGCGCGGCGCCGCGTTCCGTCGGTTCCGCAGCGTCGCCGCAAAGGCCGAAGGCCGGGCGCGTTTCGCAGGCATCGACTGGTCGCGCACCCGGGCCTGGTCTGAGGAACTGAACTACTTTCCGTCCGTCCGGGTCAATCTGAGAGGACGCGAGCCCGAGGGCCAGGTCGAACCCACAGATTACGACCTGTTTTGCGACAGACTCTGCGAAACCCTCGAGGCGTGGCCGCCCGTCAAGAAAGCCTGGCGTCGAGACGAGTTGTACTCCGGGGAATACGTGCGCCGTGCCCCGGACATCATTCTCGAACTGGCGCTCGAGAACGGATACTCGCATTCATGTCTGCGGAGTCGGGGCGGGCCGAGTTTCCGCCGGATCAAGCCCGACGAGTATCTGGGCGGTAAAGAGCGCGGCATGAACGGCAACCATCGGCCAGACGGCGTCTTGATTCTTTCCGAACGGACATCTGTAAGCAAAGCGCGCCTGGAAGACGTTGCCCCGACGGTGCTCAGCGTCCTGGACGTTTCCGGCCCGCCCATGGATGGCCAATCGCTCCTGGGCGACCTGCGCCCGGACAGCCAGGGACCTGCCGGGAAACGGCATGAAGAGTCCTATTCGTCCGAGCAAGGCCGTGCCGTCGAGGGCCGCTTACGCGGCCTGGGATACTTCGAATGAGCCTACGGATCGCCATGGTGGGTGCGTGTCCCTATCCCGTGCCGCAGGGCTCCCAAGTGCTCCTTGGAAACACGGCCAACGCCCTGCGCGCGCGAGGCCACGATGTGCACCTTGTTGTCTATGGCCACGGGATGATGGATACACGCAAACCCGGATCTCCTCCGGACGCACTTGGCGACATCCCCATCCACCGCTGTACGCGGATTCCCGGCGCGCGTAAGACCGCTGCCGGACCCTCGTTCGCAAAACCCTTCCTCGATCTCGGCATGGTAATAGCGTTGCGTCGCGTGGTCCGTGACGCCAAGATCGACATTGTCCACGCGCACAACTACGAGGGGCTGCTTGTGGCGCTGGCCGCGCGGAAACGCCCTATCGTCTACCACGCGCATAACGCCATGACGGACGAATTGCCCTATTATTTCCGTTCAAAGAAAACGGGGACTATCCCTATGGAGCGAAGCGAACCGGGATTGTCTGCTCTTTCCCCGGCGCTACCCCGCCGCTTCGGCGCGTGGCTGGACAGAACATTCCCGCGGCGGGCCGACCATGTGATAGCGCCGCACGAACGCCTCGCAAAGTACCTGACCCAATGTGGATGCGCTTCGGGCCGGGTATCGGTTATTCCACCGGCGGTCAACGCCGACAGGTTTGAGGAAAGCTGCGTTGCAGATGCGCTCGCACCCGTTCTCTACGCTGGTAACCTCGACGCGTACCAGAATATCGACCTGCTGATGCGCGCCATGGCGCGCGTCCGCAAAGC
>DUZM01000156.1 GCA_013349485.1 Candidatus Hydrogenedentota bacterium
CTTCCGACGAATGGCATAGTCGATGCGCGCCGCCGAAAGGCGGTCGCCGTATCCGCTGTCGCGTGAATGCGCGAATTCGCCCGGGTCTCTGATGCCAACCACGATGTCGACCTCGCCGCGTACAGTCGCGTTTCCCGATGCGTCGGGCTCAAACCGGCTATCGGCATTGTTCTGAAAGAAGGATATGGACGCGATGACGGGAGGCGCCCTGTCTGCATAGGTAAAATGGGCGTTTGGCGCGCAGAAGTAGTGCCATGAGTCCCAGTAAGGGTCTTGCGAGAAGGCCTTCCCGAGATGGATGTGCTCGAGTCCGTCAAACTGGACCTCGCCAATGCACGTGCCCCGCTCTACAAAATCGCCCACGCCCACGCGGATATTGCCCAGATGCGAGTATTCCCAACCGTAGCACGGCGTGCCGTCTCTGGCGTCGGCAATCTTGACTGAACCCTGACTGACGCCTTTCACCCAGCCGTCTTTCATGGCGTAGACGGGTGTTCCGTTCGGGAGCACGATGTCCAGTCCGCCGTGAAAATAGCGGAAAGCGCCGGCGTCATCGGACTGGTATAAAGGGAAATCATTGATTACCCACACCGTCTGATTGAGCTGCTCGATTTCGCTTTCGCTGAGGCCGGGCGCTTGGTGCGGCCAGGGCAGTTTGCGCACCTCCGTTTCTTCGTAAGGCAACGCGAGAGCAGGCGCGGAATGCGAATCCCTCTCTTCAAAGCGCACGCTTGCCCCAACGCCTTGTTGCGCCAATCGTTCGAGCGACCTACGGATATCTGCTTGCACCCCGGGACTGACTTCCCTCCGCGCGGCTTCTTCAAGCACGGCGCGGGCTTCTGCCGAGGCGAAGTAGCCCAACGCGCACGCCGCCACGCCGCGAACCATGCCCTCGGGATCGCGCTCGAGCACCTGTGCCAGCACATCCACGGCGCGTGCATCGCCCGAACCGCTGAGTACATAGCACGTCATCCAACGCTGGTTTATCGGCTTCGATAGGTCGCGAACAATGGCCGAAGCGCGCTGAAAGATGTACTCGGCCACGGCCGGTTCTCCCGTTTTCGCAATATCGACGAGGTTTTGGATATTCCCCATCTTTTCTTCATTTGCAGCAAATTCATTTGTAGCAAACTTGTCGATGCTCGCGAACAGCGCGTCAACCCGTTCGCGCTGTTCGCGCGTTATAGACGTCTTCGGCGCGGTCTCGACAGACGCCTCGGACGCTGTCGGGCCGCGCGTCTCGTTGCCCTGAGCGGAGACTTCCGGACTGCCCTGTGCCGCCCGTTCGGCTCTTTGCACGCCAATGGCCATGCCAACCAGAAGTCCGACCCCGAACAACAGAACCCCACAGCCGACAAGCGCAATGCCCGCCGTCACACCGAGTCGACCCCGGCCACTTCTCGCGTCTTGTGTTGTGTTCGCCATTTCCTCTATTCCTCCCAGAAGCCCTTTTTGTTGCCAACTACCCAGCCGACGCCTTCTTGCCGGCGTATTTCACGATTCGGCTGTACGGCGGGTGATACTGCCGGGCAACAATCGCCATGATCTCGTCTCGGCGAGCCATACGTTCTCGCGCGTTCAATATCCCGGCTGATCGCCGCTATTTGCTCCGTGGTTACCATAAAGCCTTATTCTCCCCGCTGCCTTTGCCGCGGCAATGCCATCATATCGAATGCGGGAGATCAGTCAACCACAGCCACTTCGGCTACCCACGAAACATGTACGGCAGTTCACAGCCGGAGATGAACCGGCCTGCCTCGGAACACAGGAACGCGACGCCTTCGGCGATGTCTTGCGGTGACGCGGTGCTGCGTTTCTGCCAGGCCGCTTCGTGGTCGCATTGCTGGACAGCTTCGTCGAGTGTGGCAATCTCGGCGACGGGACCCGGGCCGATAACGTTCATCGTGACGCCGTGTTGCCATGTCTCGTCCCGCGCGAGACGCAGCGCGTACGCCCGGGCGGCTTTTCCGACGCTGTAGGCATACGACGGGCACGCGTAGGGCGGCGAGAGGCCGAGTGCAATGAAGCGTCCCCAGCCGCGTTCGTACATCCCAGGCAGCACAAGCGGCATCAGGTGGTAGATTGGCGCCACTTCGCTGTGAATGTCGTCCAGGGCCGACGCAGCTTCAAGTTGGTGGACGGGGTCCGGATGCCAACCGGCGCCGGGACCTACCACACAAATGTCGACCTGCCCAAACTGCGCGACGGCGGCATCGACCAGTCTCTTGCAGCCATCCGCCTCAAACACATCCCCTTGCACGGCCATCCCCTCGCCGCCGCGGCCCTCAATCTGCTTCACAATCGCGCCAGCGCTCTCTTCACTCGTGCGGTAGTTCACGACAATCTTCGCCCCTTCACGCGCCAGCGTCAGCGCGATACTTCGCCCCATGCCCTTTCCTGCCGCCCCCGTCACCACCGCGACTTTGCCGTCACACATCATGGCTCACCCTCCCTTCTTGCCGGAATCAGCTGGCGCTGCCAAGCCTATTCCCGAGGACCCCGTCCCCGCCCCTGTCGACACACTCATTCAGGTCAAGTCGCCAGCGGTCGCATGAGCCGGCTTCCATCGCTTGCTCCTCGAGTAGTCGTGGCTGCCCTGAAACGTCCAGGCTTCGAAGAACGCCGCCAGCGAGGCAGCCATCTCTTTCTGTGGCACCCAGAGCGTGAGAGTCTGGTTACCGTTCCAATGCACGCGCGGGACTTACCGCGCGGCACGTTGAAGACTATCATCCGCCAGGCCGGCCTTACCGAAGACGAGTTCCAGGCCTTTCTTTAGCCAAACGCATAGTCCCTACAGTGCTGCTTTGCCTTGCATTGCGCCTGACTTTCCTTCCGTAACCGCGTGTGGGCTGGACAGCTTGATTGGTCGGTGCACCCAAGGTCAGCAAGGGACGCGGATGGTGCTCCCGGAGACAAAACGGCCGGCTTCTGAGCAAAGGAAAGCGATGATCTCGGCGATGTCGTGGCTGACGGCGCTCTCCCGCTGCTTCCACTTTGCACAATCGCCCTTTGCCGCATCGAGCGCGTCTTCGAATGTCATGTGCGGAATCAGGCCGGGCTCGATACAGTTCACAGTTATCCCGCGGCAGAATTCTCGGAGGCCGAACGCGGTGGTCATCCATGCGCGGGCCGCTTTCCCAAGGCAAAAATCCGGCGCGACGTGCTTAGTACTATCCATTCGAAGGACGCCGTTTAACCCGATGTTGACAATACGCCCCCATCGACGTTTTCTCATACCCGGCACGATGTGCTTCATCGTCAAGAACGCGCCGTCTATTTCTGCCGACAACACTTCCTTCCAATGCTCGAAATCGATCTTCGTATAGTCACGAATATCCCAAGCGCCGCACGCGTTGTTCACGAGAATGTCAATCTTGCCGAACTCGCCGACAGCTTTTTCCACCATCGCGGCAACGGCTTCCTCCTTCTTGGTATCGGCCTTCACCAGTACTGCGCGTCGCCCCAGGTCCTGAATAGCTTTCATGACCATCCTCGCGGCTTTGTCGACTTCGTCCTCGGACGTTGCGGCGGGCACGTCAAATTGCTCCGAAGCGAACTCGTCCGCTGAAGCCTCACCTTGTCCACGGTTTGTGCCGTAATTGAGAACGATGTCCGCGCCGCGGTTGGCAAGCGTGAATGCCGTGCTCCTGCCCATCCCATTGCCAGTAGAGCCCGTTATGAGCGCTACCTTACCATCAAGTGTCATTTGTCCTTCCTCCTGGGAGATTCTTTGTCAACCGGTGGCCCGGACAACTTGTTGTCCGGGTGCCGCAGGCACAAGAGGCGCTCAATGGATCCACTCGATAGGCAAACGTACGGAGCGCCCTTCCCGAGAGTGACGGCCCGAACTCCACGGCCAGGCACACGCGCACTCGACTAGCCCGGCGCCACGTGCCGGGTATCGCCAAGTTCCAGCTTATGAACTAGCAGCCTGACAAGCCAACGTTTGACTGGCGTCGGCTCGCCTAACCGCTGATTGACTTCGTTGGCCACGTTGCCCTCGAGCCTTTCGCCGCGCCACCAGCCGCGCAATGCCGCCACAAACGCCCGCTGCCATCCCGTAACCTCGTCCGGGTTCGGGTACGTGTCCACGCACTGCAGAAAACCGGGGACTTTGTCCCCGGTCTCGAGCGGGTTATCGTGCGTATGCACGGCCCTTCGTTCTTTGCCTATTGCCCACAGCAAGCGTTCCAGAAACCGAAACGCCTTCGGCGCGCACAGCCAACCGTATTGAATCGTGTATCTAAACCATTCCCAGTCGGGACAGATTTCGGCCAATCGGGCCTCGAGTTTCTGGACCCTTGGCGACGCGTCCTCAACGAAATTCGGGAGCGGCCGGCTAACATACGTGCACCCGTCAATCTCGCAGCCGCTGGCCGCGTAATCGCCCAGATACTCATCGCGCCCGAACGCCGGCGCAAGGTCATCCTCCCAAGCCATTTGCTTGATCTTCCAGCGCTGTGAATGAATGAGCCGCTCGATAAGAAGTTCCTTGAGTTCCGTACGTTTGCCAAGGACCTTCCAAAGGTCCGAACACACCTTGGGCCAGTCGATTTGCCGGTATCCGAGAGCCATGAGTTCGGCCCCAACGGCGTCCGGGGAGCCGCCCGCCAACCAGGCGTCGAGGCAGAGGACATAATCCATCATCTGCCGTTTTCGCTCCCGCTCGACCGTATAGCAGCCGTGCACGAAGTCCGGCGGGGTCTCCGAGCCTATCGCACTGACGGCCTCCAGTTGCGGCTGTGGAAAGAGGTAGTGGCCACATCCGGGCAGGAAGTTTATCGAGCGCTCGACAACCTGCTGCGCCCATTCTGGAACGCCATCGAGTTCGTGTTCCATCTCGACGATCTGCCGAAGTTCCGTGTCCGCAGCTATGTCGCACCCATACTCCCGAGCGGGATCCCCCCCGTCGCCGTACCGCGTGTACCACCAACACCGGCTGCTTACACTGGCTTCATACGTTTCTTTCGTCCATTCCATCGTTCACCCCTCTGCTCTCCGCCCGCTTTCTGGCCGCCAGTTGTTGACAGCGCAGCAACGATACGAGCAGTGACGCAAGAAACCGCTTGGCCGGGTCGATTCCCCCGAGCAGCCGGTGGATTCTGTCATGTAGTCCGTTACCTGCGGGCGTTGATTGGTCACGGGACGTGCCGAGCCAGGCCTCGATGGGGGAGAGGTACCGCTCGAGGAGCGCGGCGCGCTCAAAACCGTCAGTCCCGCGCGTCGGCATGGCGCCGCGCCATTTGGCCACGCCGATGCTCGAAAGGATGATGTCGTAGCGCCGGAAGAGTTTGTGGTGACAGAGGTTCAGTATCCCGCCCCCTTCATGTTGATAGATGTCGAGCATCGCACCGTCCGGGTCTTGCTCCCGGATTGCATCTTCCAGACTTCGGACCGCCGCCCCGTATGCCGTGGCCTGCGCGGAATCTTTCGGGTAGAAGCCGCCCAGCCAGAACCCGATACACAAACAGAACCGCTCAACATACAGTTCCTTCAGCGGGGTCCTCTCGCCCAACAGCTCTGCCACATGGCCATGAACGGTCTTGTCGGGATCGCAGACCGACAGCAGGTATTCGTATCCGCTCGGGATATCACACGGCAGCCAATTCCGGCACGATAGGTAATACGCCCATATTCTCCTCCATCGTTCCTCAGACATCGAGGCCATGTGGCCGATCCCGACCGCAGCACGTTGTTTGACACCGATCGCGCCACAAAGCGCCATTAGGCTTTCTTCGAGATTCCAGTTGCAGATTTCGAGCGCCATGATCTGGTCGACTACGCCCGTACAAGATTCGTCGAGGGGCCGCACTGGATCCCATAACTGGCGCAACCGCGTATGTTCCTCCTTGGCACGGCCCTCGTCCCATCCTGAACGGTGACCATAAAAGATCTCGTCTTCCCACGGTTCCCGTGCTGATGTGTCGTCGCTCATTCCCTGAGTCCGCCTTCTTGGCCGCCAACGTATATGTACGGCCTGCAAGTCCCACCACGTAATGCACCCAGTATACTAAAGAAATCTTCAGTAGTCAAGCAAGGGTTTGAGCAAAACAGCGGGGAGCTTGGTCCGCTTATGAATCGTCGAGGGTATCCCCAAGCGGTAGGTGACCTACATCGCCCCATGTGCCAAGCGTCCAGGCCCCGTCCTCATAGTAGAACGTGTTGATGCCGGCGTTCCAGAGCTTGAAACGGCGCGACGCCTCAAGGGGAATCCCCAGCGTGTGCCTGAAGAGGCCGTTCAATACACCACCGTGCGCTACGACCAGCACGGTTGCACCGGGATGGCTGCACGCGACGTCCTCGAGGCAAGCGATAGTGCGGTCAAAGCGCTGCCTGGCGGATTCTCCTTCGGGAATGACGTAGTCCGGGCCGGACCCCATATACAAGGCGTACTCGTCAGGAGATGTTTCTTCGATTTCCCGCCAGGTACGCCCTTGGAATATGCCAAGATGCCTTTCGCGAAGCCGTTTGTCGGTTGTGACGTCAACACCTATCTTATTGCCGATGATTTCTGCCGTGTGATACGCCCTGCCGAGGTCGCTGCTGTAAAGGACATCAAACGCCTGCCCTTCAAGCCTGTCCGCCAAGGCCCGGGCCTGCGCCACGCCCTTTTCCGTGAGCGGACTGTCAAGATGCCCCTGCAGCCGGCCTTCCAGATTCCACTCCGTCTCCCCGTGCCGAACAACGACAACCTGCGTGGACGCCATTTGACTCCCGTCTCTTGTAAATAACCGGTTTGGTCAAACCGCGGGCTCTGAAGGTTCCCATTCCCATGGGGACTGGCCGTGGTGAAGCTTTATCTCGCCATCGACGAGATTGGCGTAGGCCGGGCCGGAAAACTCATCCGGCACTTTGTATTGGCTGAGAGGTGTGGACAGCATGGTCTCTGGATAAATGATCTTCGTTGCCTCCACCCTCATTTGCACGTTGTCCTTGGCCTCGGCCTTCATGCGGTTGACCTCGGCGATCAGACCTTCGATGCGTTTGCCCAGTTCCTTGAGTTCTTCGAACAGCCGCTTCATAGCCTCCCGGCTTTCTTTCGTCAATTTGGCCCCACGCGACGCGATGGGCTCGACGGTCCGGCGGATTTTCTCCCTCCGTTCTTCGAGTTCGTAGCACTGTCTGACGCGTTCGTCGATTTCTTCTTGGAGGCGGAAGTCGGTGCCGACAGTGAGTGCGGTCGGCACCAAGGCTTCGGTGCCGGTCTGAGCCACCAGGATCCCTTTGAGCGCAGTCGTTTCCCCGCCGACGAGGCGGCCGCGCCGCATGGTTACAGCGCTTCGGGTCTTGACAATGGACTGGACGATCTCGCGCTCGACAACGATGTCCTCATCCGCCTCTAATTCGGCCTCGTTGATAAACTTGGCGTGCACGCTGCCGCCGACTTTCAGGGGCGCACGGCCACGGCCAACGATGCCTCGGTGGACAACCAGGTCCCCGCCGGTTTCGACATCGGCCTGATCGATAATCCCGCGCACCTCGAGATTGCCGGCCGCTTTGACGGTGGCGCCCGGCTCGATATCGCCTTTCACGATCACCGCGCCGGGATGGTCGATGTCGCCGGTGCCGAGGCCGACGTTGCCCTGGATGACGTACACCTCGTCGACGCTAAGGGTACGGGCCCGCCACCGAATGCGCCCGGTCTTGGCGGCGAAGTACTTTCGCTCCTCTTTGTCTTCCCGGATGTTCTCGCCGGCCCGAAAGATGGGCCATTGTCCTTTCTTCGCAGCGACCGCCCGGCCGTGAACGTCGCGGCCCGCCCTCCCCTTTACAGGTGGACGGACCGTGGCCAGGAGTTGGCCCGCCTCGACGGACGTCTGCGCGACGCGCTTGCGGTAGTCGATGGCGCCGGTCTTTTCGTTCACCACGAACGCCGAGTTGAAGAAATCGTTGCCCCACTCGATACGGCCGTCCTTGGGCGGTTCCGGCGGCTCTCCCTTGACGATGATAAGGTTCTTTATGGATTCGGCCTCGGC
>DUZM01000187.1 GCA_013349485.1 Candidatus Hydrogenedentota bacterium
ACGGCAACGATTCGCGGATGTGCCTCTGGGTCCTTGTACTTCGTGAACGCACACGTTCTACCGCCGCCCACATCGACCACAAGTTGGTTCTGCGCGGCGTTCATATACTCCGCCGCCAATTGGTCGTAGAGCGCGTAGGGATCGGTTCGCCGCTGCGGCAGATGTTCGGCAATCTTGGCGCAAACCGACTGATTGAATTCGATGAACCGTCTCAATATAACAGCCAATGTGTTCCCTTTGCGCCCGGCCATAGCTGCGGCCGCCGCCACCGCAGACCGCGCGGTGAAGTGGTTCACCGGGCCACCTTGCGGCAGGCCTACATCGGTTTTTCGTTATCCGGCAAATATACCTCGACGCGATCCAGCCAGAATCGGTTGGCGCCCCCTTCGACGGCGAGAACCAACGACGTGATCGTCCCGTCGGCGACGGGATAGCCCTCCTTTTCGGCCCATTCGCGCCGTTCGTCGCCAAAGTCGCGACGGATATCGAAAAGCTCCCAACCGTCGCCCAGTTCCCGGGTCGGGCCGTCAACCGTCCCGGCGGACGCGTGCGCCGTCTCGAACCAATACGCCAAGCGAACGCTCGTTGACGAGGCGTGTTCCTCGCGCACCCACAGACGCAGCGCGAAGGGAAGACGGGACAACGCCACGCGCGTCGGGAGCGCGTACCAGCTTTGGCCTTCGCGGGCCGGGCCGCTCACTTCCAGAAAGGCGCTGCGTCGGCCTTTCCATGCCACGCGCTCGTCGAGCCGCGACTCGAGCAGCGTTCGGCCTTGGGTTTCGGCGGCGCGGACGAGGCCCTTTGCGTCGGCGCCTTCGAAATCCTCGATCACGAGAAAGGGCTCTTCGGGCCACAATCTACTTTTCGCATCCTCGGGCAATAGTTCCTTTAATTTGTAAAGGTACTCGACGAACTCGCCCGCGCCGCGCCCGGCGGCCGACAAGGCCCGCAGGGCGTCTTCCGGCTCGGCGCTCACGACCCGCAACGCCAGTTCAACGGCAACCGTCCGGAGTTCTGCGAGGTCCGCGGGGCGCGCGTCCCACGGCGCGTCGCGCCAGCGCGCGGCGCACGCCTCGAGATCTTCGAGCGCTTCCACAACGGCGCCCCGCCCAGCCTGCCCTTCCGCGCGCAGGAGCAGGGCCTTGCCGATGTGCCCGGGCCGCGCCAAGGAGTCGCTTTGGACGGCCCCGGTGGTGATACGCACCGCGCGGTCGAACGCGCCCGACGCCAGCGCTTTGCGCGCGGCCGATTCAAACGCCGACGGATGATACTGTGCAATTTCGCGCTGCGCCCGAAGAACGACCGCCATCAGCAAAAGTACCGCCGCCGTCGACAGCAACCAGACCACGAGCATCTGTTTTCTCGACAAGAATGTGCCTGGATTCTGCCAGCCAGCCGGTTTATCCACCTCGAAAACTCCGACACGCGTGTCTGCGCCGCTTCGAGTTTAGAGTAATGGATTCGCGGGTTCAAGACGCTGCGCACGCTAACCCGGACAAATCACAGGCAATCTACTGCAGCACCGCATCTACCTACAACTACTGCGTTGCGCTCTGTCGGCCTGCTCGACGTACTGCAGAGTACGCCTGCGCGGCCCTCGGTCGCGCGCCTTTTATTTCCAGGCATCTGCGTCGCTTCGCTACGGTCGCCTGTGATTTGTCCGGGCTAACGGCAAGTACAACACCTGAGGCTAGTGTGCTGAATCATAAATCCCTTGAATAAATGTGCGCGATCTTCTTTGGGATAAGATGGATACAACCCCGAGAGACTAATCTTCCCGTCATTGCGAGGAGGCACAAGCCGACGTGGCAATCACTTATCGGCAAGTGACTTGCGCTGAAATGATCGCCGCGTCGCTCCCCGCCTGAGGCGGGGCTCCTCGCAATGACGGGAGGGGATAGCTGCCGCCGATGAAACCTTCAGAGAAAGATGCACAACGTTATAAAGGAATTTCGCACTCGGGACACCAGGAGCGGATTCGTCGAGGAACGTTCTTCGGCCAATTGGTTTCCGGCGCTATACACTTTCTTGGCATGCGCCGGAGCAATAGTTTACAATCCTCGCGGGTGAAGCGACTACGGTATGTTAGCACGAGTACATTCTAGCGCGATTCACGGCATTGACGGCATTCCGTTGGCTGTCGAGGTGGACAACCATTTCGGCATGAACAAGCTCACGATTGTCGGTTTGCCGGACCTGGCGGTCAAGGAGAGCCAGGAACGGGTCGGTTCGGCCATCCGGAATTCCGGTTTCCGGTTTCCTCGCGGCGTGAACGTCATCAACCTTGCCCCGGCGGATATCCGCAAGGAAGGAAGCGCCCTTGATTTGCCGATCGCGATCGGACTGTTGGCCGCGAGCGAACAGATCGCCGGCGAGCGGCTGACGGAATATGTGTTGGTGGGTGAATTGGCGCTCAACGGGTCGATCCGTCCTATTGCGGGCGCATTGCCCATGGCTATTGCTGCACGGGAGCGCGGCCTCCAGGGCATCGTGCTCCCAAAGGGCAACGCCCAGGAAGCCGGCGTGGTTCCCGGCGTCGACGTGATTCCCGTCTCGACCCTGATTGAAGCGGCGGGTTTCATATGCGGGGGCCATGCCATCGAGCCGTTTTCGACGGATGTGGAGGCGGTGTTCAACCAGTTGCAGGAGGGCGCGCCGGATCTGAGCGACGTGAAAGGCCAGGCCCACGTCAAGCGCGCGTTGACGGTTGCGGCAGCCGGCGGCCATAACCTGCTTATGATCGGCCCCCCGGGAACCGGCAAAACCATGCTCGCGCAACGATTGCCGGGGATCCTGCCGGACATGACATTCGAAGAAGCCCTCGAAACCACGCGGATATACAGCGTAGCCGACGCACTCGTCGACGGGAAACGGCTGATTGTCCAACGTCCGTTTCGCGCGCCGCACCACACGGCGACCACCGTTTCCATATGCGGCGGCGGCCAGGGCCTGCGTCCTACGCCGGGCGAGGTCAGTATGGCCCACAACGGCGTACTTTTCCTCGACGAATTGCCCGAATTCAACCGCGCGGCGTTGGAAGCGCTCCGGCAGCCGCTCGAGGAGGGGCTGGTCCATATCCGGCGCGCAATGTACTCGGTGACTTTTCCGAGCCGCATCTTGCTGGTGGCCGCCCTGAACCCGTGCCCTTGCGGTTTCCGCTCCGACCCGCGGAAGGAGTGCCGATGCAGCCTCGGCGAAATCCAGCGGTATATGAACCGGCTGTCCGGGCCGCTGCTCGATCGGATCGATCTGCACGTTGACGTGCCCGCCTTGTCGTTCGAAGAACTCGTCGATAATCGACCCAGCGGACCCACAAGCGCCGAGGTCCGAACCGCGGTGCAGGCCGCGCGGAACCGCCAAAGGGCGCGTTACGACGGCACGTTCTCGTGCAACGCCCATTTGGATTCCAAGGCCATCCGCAAACACTGCACGCTCGGCGGCAGCACCGCAAAACTTCTTCAAAACGCAATCGATCAACTCGGATTCAGCGCACGTGCCTACGACAAAGTCCTGCGCGTGGCGCGCACGCTCGCCGACATAGACGAAACAGACGCCATCGCCGAACACCACGTCGCCGAAGCCATCCAATACCGAAGCCTCGACCGCCAACTGTTCTAGTCCTTCTTCTCTTGTCGATCTCCTGAGCGCGTTCGCGGGGGCGCTTGGCGCCCCGGGGCAAACACGCCAATTGCTGTCGCGGGATACGGGGCGTGCGGGATTGTCTCGTACGCCTGATTGACACGGCGGGGCGCACGGGGTAAAGTGGCGTATCGTTGTGCTTGGGGTCTTGTTTTGCACCGAGTACGGGGCGGGGCGTCTGATATTCATGAGACATGGGAGCGTTGCTGATGCAGCTTGAGGTTGCCCGGGCAACATCGATCGTGTTGCGCACCTTGCCTTTCATGCTTTTTCGGGCGCTGATCTGGGCCGGGGTCTGGGTGTGCGGGGTCGCGGCGCTCGCCATCTTGGGTTTTGTGAGCCTGCTGTTTGGTCCCTGGTCGTTTTGGATCGCTCTTGGCGCGCTGCTTGCGCTGAGCGGTTTCGTTGGGCTTGGCTCCTGGGCGTGGTTTCAACTTGTGCGGTTGCCCGGCGCGCAGCACATGGCCTTGATTGTCGAACATGCCGCCGACGGGCTGCCGCCTGCGGGCTTGGCGCAGGTCGGGTGGGCAAAACGGCGCATTGTGGATCGATTCGAGAGCGTCTCCGCCTTCCATTCCTACAGCAAAGTCGTCGGCAAAGCACTGAGGGATATGCACCGCCGAGTCCTGGGCACAACCGTGCCGCTACCGTCCCCCGAAACGGACGAGGGGGCCAACGCGCCGGCCCGCCTCGTCGAGCTGAGCATGGCCCGCGTCGAGGACACGATCTTCGGATTTGCCCTCATGGGCGACCAAGACTCCCCCTACGCGCGCACCGAGCAAGGCGTGACGCGCTATTGCCGCCACGGCAGACGATTGTTGCAGACAAGCGTCATGTTGACGCTGTTGAGTTGGGCGGCGGCAGCGGGCGTCCTGGTCGTATGCCTGGTGGTTCTGGGACTGATCGCCTCCGCGGTGCCCGCTAGCTGGGAGGTAGCCCGATTCATTTTGTTTCTCACGTCAATCTTCGTTGTAGCCGTGGCAAAATGGGAAGTGCTCGATGCAATTGCGGACACCGCACTGCTGCTACGCTTTCTGAAAACGGTCGAGTCGCCGACCTCCGAAGCCGAATGGAACGCCCGGCTCGAGCGCGCGTCCGCGGCCTTCCGCGCCATCAAGCGCAAAGCGGGCACGCTCACGACCCGCTGAACCTAATGGGGTGCGACACCCTCCCCCGCATCGATCATCATGACGCGGCGGGATCGCCGGTGTCTGTATGCACGTTTGACGGCCGCGCAGTCGAACAAGGGCCCGCGCTTGCACCAAGTTGCGTTCAAAAACAGGTTAATTCGATGTTGACAATAATGCTCTGCGTGACAATGCCTTTGGTTACGCGTCATTCCAAGCAATGCGAAGAATCTCGTTCACGCAGATGTCTTCAGCCGTTCGAGATGCTTCGCTTCGCTCAGGATGACAGCAAGGCCATGGATTGGCTGAAGTCACATGAGTCAATGTCTGAATGCAACTTGGCATTAGGAGTGAGAACAAGAGTCGAAGCACGTAGTGTGAAGGGCGTGGCGGTGCGTCGTTTGCTCAGCCCCGAGGCGAGACGAATATCATGCGGCAATCAAGGCCTTTCTCGTCGAGGGCGGGGGCGAGGGTGTCGAGCTTGTAAAGGGCAACGAGGTTGTCCCCGTCATAGATCGCATGCAACACGTCGACAAGCTCTTCCAGACTGACGCCCTTGAGCGTCATCTCCACCTCGGCGACGTTCGATGCGGACGGAAACGTGTTCATGGTCTGAAGCGCCGCGCCGCGCTCGAGGAGCCCGTTGTCGGTGAGGATGCTACTGACGAAACTGTACAGATCGAATCGGCGGCTCCTCTCCTGAAGTCGCTTTATAAGCGCCTCTTGCTCGCCGCGTTCCCCAGCGACCTCCATGGCCCACGTCTTGACTTCGGCAAGCCGTTCGCGCGCCATTTTGACGTTTACGGCCGACCGTTTGTACTCGCGCCAGGGGGCGCGCCCCAATTGAAGCACCACGACAAGCGCCACGGCGACAAGGCCGCAAATGACGACCGTCCGCTCCCGTCCCTGTAATTTGAACTTCGCCACGGGTCGTCCTCCTAAAACCGCGCCTTAATGCTGAAGGTGTCCTGATTCTCCTTCATGCGGCGCTCGGGCTCGTCATCGACGGTGAACAATGTCGATTCCTTCAGCCTTTCAAATGCCCGGTTAAAGCCTTCCTGATTCTTGACGATACCTTCGATCGTAATCTCCGGTTTAGGGTTAATCCTGAGGGAGGTAATTGTGACTCGGGCGTCGGGCATTTTCTCGCCGATCTCGTTGAGTATATCCAGCAGCGTGGGTCTGCTGAATAGGCTGGGGATAACCGAACGCGCCGAGGCGTCAAGGTTGCCTTTCTCCTTCTGCATGAATTCGTGCACGGTCGCGCCGCCGACGTCCTTGGGCCGCCCGGATCGTGCGTGTGCCGAATTCGGAAACGCCTCAACGAAAGTTTCCCACATCTCGTCGCCTATCCGCTCGAGTTCTGCCTGGTTGGCGCCATAATCCACGATGGAATATCCCAGTAAGCCTCCCAGCAAGATCGCCGCCAGGACGATCGAGAACACGCCCCGTCTGATCGTCTCCTTAATATGGCCGGGCCGGCGGAGCTGGCCTTTCCGGAAGTTGAAGTAGTACCCGCCGCCGCCGGCGCAGGCCGCCGCGCCCACCACCGCCGCCCATTGGCCGTTTCGGGTGGCGTCGGCCGCGGCGTCGGCGTCGGCCGAGAAGCCTTCGTCGTCGCCCAGGGCTTCCGACCGGGCCTTGCGGAGCGCCGCGGGCGCACCTTTCAGCCCCGCCATGAGATGCTCGTACCGCACGGGCATGCGCAAGCGCTCTTGGAACAATCCCTTCTCTTCTTCGAAAGGTTCGGCCCCCGTGACGGCCAGTTCAGTGATTTCCTCATCGCCCTTCCAGGCGATGGCAAACGCGCGCAACGCATTCTGGACGTCGCGCGCCGCGGCCGTCGGGTTCTCCTGCAACAGCGCGGCCGGTACGGCGAGATGGTGAAAGAAGGCGACCCGTTTGCCGTACAACAGCGCCAACACGGATCGATCCTCGCGGGCGTGAAGCACGGCGCTGAGTCCCGAAAGCGATTTCCGGCGGTTCACCCATAGCGCGGTCAGCCCGGCCGCATCGACGTTAATGGCGTCTGCGTCGGCGCCGGCCGCGCCGAGCGCGGCCAACTGTTTCTCGAGGGCTTCGCGCCGCATGCCGAGCGCGAGCACCTGGGTTTGGCCGTCGAGTTCGCGGATTGTCGAGAAGTCGACGATGAGGTCCTCGATGGGAAATGCGAGGTACGGTTCCAGTTCAAACTGAACGGCCGCGGCCACGCGGCTTTTGCCTCGGAAAGGCACCGTGATGGCGCGAACCACGCCGTCCTGGCTCGACGCACACAGGACGTAGACGGCCGGCCGCGTTTTCGTCCTGCCGAGCACGTCGCGGACGGCCGCGGCAAGGGCCTCGTCGCGCTGTTCGGGTTCCGCGTATACGGCCCGGCTTTGATGCAACTCGAGCACGGCGGGCAGCCGCCCGCCGGTTTTCACGACTGCGAGGCGGACCACGTCGCCGGCCAGCTCGATCGCGCCCACTTTTGCCGATAGTCTCATCGAATCACTCTCCAGTCCAAGACGCGCACTATCTCGGCCGCCCGCTCGGCGGGACGCTTGACATGGGCTTCGATGCGGACGGCCGAGGTCTCCGTCATGCCGTCGCCTTGAACGCGGAATACCTCACTCGTCACGATAAAGATCTCCGGTTCCGGTGGGGTCTCCTTGTTTTCAGGCGGGGGACTTCGCAATAGATCCTCGAGATCCTCGAGTTTGTAGAATGGCTCTTCGTCGCGCCGGGCCATGGCCTGCTCGGCGCGGTGGGACTCGCCCGGGAATCGGGCTTCGCAGACGGCGTACAACACGTCTTCCGGGGCCGTATTGGCGTTGATCATGCCCTCCGGGTGGCCGCGGACGGTGACCAACTCGTCGAGAGGGCGTTGCGGCGGCTCTTGATCCGGCAAACCGAAGAACAGGTCTAAGGTAACGCCTTTGATCAGCAGCAGTTCGTCCACGGAGTCCATCGGGCCGTTCTTGCAGGCATAGGGAATGTCAAGCGATGCGTAGTAATCGCTTTCCGCGCCTTCGGGCCGCGGCTCATCGTCCGGATCCATCCAGTCTAGTATCGCGTCCGTCGGATCGACCTCCGCGCCCCGGGCTTGGAACAGGGCGCGGAACGCAGCCTCGAGCAGCGCGGGCCCGCCCGTATCCGGCGCCTGCCCGCCATCTTGCTTCTCGCTCTGCCCTGAAACG
>DUZM01000231.1 GCA_013349485.1 Candidatus Hydrogenedentota bacterium
GGAATTGCTGTGGCCGACCCGCTAGAAGCTCGCTTTAAGCGCGGGGGTCGTTTCCGCGAAATTGCTGAAGTCGCTCGGGACGTAGTCGTCGGGGACGCCGCCGCCTGCGGACAGGCCAATCACGGCATTTGCCGCCACAGCGTCCTCATACGTCAGCTCGACGGCGCCATTCGTGTAGATAACGATCTGGAAAGTGCTCCTCCATGTTTCACCGACCTCAGGGATTCCGGTATAGGTGACGATGACGCCGTCCGTGGCCTCTTCGTATCGGATCGAAGCGCCCGGGGCGCTCACATCGAGGTAGGCCCGCATGGCCGATACGCCCGGATTCGCGAAGTGCGCCGCCAACATTCTGGTGACGGCCCACCCCCCTCCGTTGCCCAATTCGACCGCGCCGTCCTCCAGGATCGTTATCCGGTCATAGGTTTGGCCGTACAGCATGACGGGTTGAGTCAAATCAATGGCCGTGCCCAACACAGGCGTGGCGTCAACCGGATCTATGTGCGGCGCAAAGTCGGCATCGCCCTGCGTCGCTTTGTATGTCCCGTCGTGCTGCGGTGAGAATAGAAAAGTCTTGTTCGCCACTTCCGCGGCCAGTTCTACCGCCGAATCGAAATCCATGGTGAAGTAGTCCGGGGCGGTCGTCACCTGAATTGTCTCATCGAAAGGAATGCCGTTGGTCCTGATCCGAATCTCGCCTGTCGTGTCCGGCTCGATACTGACGGTGATCGTATGCGACCCGTCGCCACGAATCGCCCCCGACGACGGACTGACCGTAATCCCCGGATCGGCCTCAATACTGTAACGGAGTACGGCGTATAGGCCCTCGAAGCGAGTGTTCGTCAACGTGAACGTCGCATCCGTCCCAGTCGTCATGTGCAGCGAGCTCACGCTGATGCTTGCTGTCGGCATCCCGATTACGTAGCAGCCGACAAGTCCCGTGCAGGCTAGAGCTAAAGAGAATATCTGAATTGTTGAGTACCGCATATCTCAATGTCCTTTGTCTTTCTGTCTGTTACAAAGGTGATTGTGCTCGAATGTGCCGTGGATTTCCGGCGGCATCGCCTCCCATTGTATATGGCAACACGAGCGGCCATTTTGCCTAGAAACGCGAAAGATTATTGCTGACCCATTATGAGAACTCGTCCCAACGGACTCAAGTTTCCAGGCCGCGTCTGCGCGGCCGACAGCGCAGGGATTGACGTGAACAAGCATGGATGGGCACGGTGTTTCTCGGCCGCGTGCGGATGTGTTACTATCTGCCCGCTGCGATTTGCGAATAGGGGAGACGGAACCCATTGAAAATTGCCCTTTTCAGTCAGAGTCTTTTTGCCCTTCCATTGGATGAGGCCATCTCGGTAGCCGCTCGGATAGGCTATCCCGCGCTTGAGCTGGCTTGCACGGGGCCGCACTTCGACATCGAGCTGGCGCGACACGAACCCGAAAAGATAGCGGCACGTGTGGACGAGGCGGGCCTCGAGGTCTCGGCGCTGTCTTTGTTTAATACGTTCACGGATCGGGCACAGCTTGATGAGCAAATAGAGACGGCGGCCACTTTCATCGCCCTGGCGCAGCTCCTCGACACACACGTGGTCAAGCTAACACCCGGCCCGCCCGGTTCGGCAGCAGCGACGGAAGAACATTGGCAGTGTTTGGGTGAGGCGGTGTCGCGCCTCGTGCCTATCGCGCAGGAAGCGGGTGTGCGCCTGGCCTTCGAAACGCATATGCGGCAGCTCACGGATACGCTGGCCTCATCGCAACGGCTGTTGGCACTGGCCCCGCCGGACATCCTCGGCCTTACGGTGGATTTCTCGAACCTCGCGTTTGCGGGCGAAAAGATGGCGGACGTGGTCTCGGCCCTGAGCGGCCGGATATACAATACGCACGTTAAGAATGGCTATATTGACGCTGACGGCGGCTGGCATTTCCAGGCGATCGATCAAGGGTTGACCGACTACGCCGAAGTGCTCCCGCTCCTGCGCGATACCGGATACGACGGGTATCTCTCCGTCGAGTGCCTTGGCCAGGATGCCGCCGAGCGGCCCGCCGAGACTGCTCGACGCGACTTGGAAATCCTGCAGCGCCTGCTGCAAGAAGTCGGGTGGACTGCCGGCGACGCCGAATAGAAATCGCTGCCATCGCATAATCGCCAGCAAGGCCGGCGTAAGACTCCCGAGAGACTGGCGATACCCTATGTTGTGAGTGCGCTGGCCCCCGGAATTTGACTCGCTATCGCAAACCATGCGAAAATCGCCGTTCACGCGGAGAAGCCTTATCCAACGGAGAAGCCTGATCCAACGGAGAAGCCTTGTCCGACGCAACAGAAATCGGCGTGGACGCGGAGCGTAACGTATGGCGAAACTGGAAGGCAAGGTCTTGGTGGCCCAAGGCGGCGGCCCGACCGCCGTCATCAACCAGAGCTTCGTGGGCGCGGTGCTCGAGTCGCGCAAGTTTCCCCAGGTCACACGGGTGTACGGCGCGCTGCACGGCGTGAACGGCATCATCAACGAGGAATTCCTCGATCTCACGGAGGCGACCACGCACAACCTCGAAGCCGTGGCTCAAACGCCTTCATCCGGCCTGCTCTCGACGCGCGACAAACCCGACGTCGAGTACTGCCGCAAGATCTTCAAAGTCTGTCAGGCGCACGACGTCCGCTATTTCTTTTATATCGGCGGAAACGACAGCGCCGACACGTGCCGGATCGTAAACGCGGAATCCGAGCAGGCCGGTTACGAACTCCGCGTTATCCACATCCCGAAGACCATTGACAACGACCTCAAAGTCACTGACCACTGCCCCGGCTACGGCTCGGCGGCCAAGTTTGTGGCCCAGGCGTTCGCGGGCGTCAACCTCGATAACCGCGCCATTCCCGGACTCTACATCGGCGTCGTCATGGGGCGCCACGCCGGCTTCCTCACGGCGGCCGCGGGTCTCGCCAAGAAATATCCAGACGACGGCCCCCATCTCATCTATGTGCCCGAACGGCCGGTGACCAAGAAGAAGTTCCTCGGCGACGTGACGGCGGCGTACAAGAAATTCGGCCGATGCATCGTAGCCGTATCGGAAGGCATCCTCGACCCGAACGGGACCCCGATTGTCGCCCAGTTCACGGCGGGCGAAAAGGACGCGCACGGCAACGTGCAGCTCTCGGGCACCGGCGCCCTCGGCGACCTGCTCGCGGCCTGGGTCAGGGAGGAAACCGACATCAAGCGCGTTCGAGCCGACACGCTCGGCTATCTCCAGCGCAGTTTTCTGGGCTGCGTCAGCGAGGTCGACCAGTTCGAGGCGCGCGAAGTCGGCGAGAAGGCTGCCCAGTACGCCATCTGGCACAACAAAGACGGCTCGGTGGCCATCCGCCGCATCGGCGATTACGCCGTCGAGTATTTCATCGCCGAACTCGAGGAAGTGGCCCGGGACTCCTGCATAATGCCCGACGAGTTCGTCAACGACGACGGCAACTACATCACCGAGGCCTTTATCCGCTATGCCAGACCCCTGATCGGCACCCTCCCGATCATGGAGCGCATCGCCGCCCCAACCGTCGCCAAAGTCCTGCACACAGACTAGACCACCGATAGCACGAATTCACACGGATAAGCGTCGGCATCCAATCTCTTCTTCACGATGCTGCTCTCGTTCTGCCGCACGCACTATGAGTGCGTAATGGAAGCTGCGCGTTACAGACATCCGCGGCGTAACATGACGTAGCGCCGAGATTCCCGCCCTTGCCCCTCTGCGAGACTGTGCACTCTCTTGTGCCTCTGCGCCTCTGTGTAAGCAGAAAAGCTCCCGGTTCGGATACGGCTTCGTCGCGGGTTCTTGCCTACTGTCCCGCTTGAATGAGGGCGTTGAACTCCTGGTCGGAAATCGGATTGAGGATGAGGAAACCCAGATTGGTGACTTCGCCGGCGACGATTTCGACGTTTTTGGTGATGACGGACTGCTCGTAGTCGGGTCCTACGAAGGTGAGCATCAATTTTGGATGAAGACCATCGGGCAAGGCGTGCAGCATGACAAAATCGCCGTTCGCATCCGTTACGGTTGTAGGTGCATGGCAAACGTCGCTCAGTTTCTTCCCGTCGGCCAGCACTGCCTCGCACTGTATTGACGTGTTGGAAACGGGGTTGCCTTCGGCATCCGCCAGACTTCCCTCGATTCCGCCAAGTCCCTCGTAGGAAGAACACATTACCTCTATTTCCAGAGTTTTCCCGCCGGCATCGTTCGTAAACGGTGTGCTGACTCCCAGAGTGAGTATTCGGCCGCCGATTCTTCGGTATCCCACTGCTTCGTACATCTGTCCTGAAACCAGACCACGGCAATACAGCTCGCCATCGTCGGGTACAAGACCGTCGCCGTCCAAGGCATCGATGAGTCCGTCTCTGCCTAAGCCGTGCGCACCGGCGATACGGACGCCGCCCCCAATATGTTCAAGCGGCGCACCGGTCACGTCCACGAATCGTATCCGGGCCTTGAAGAAGCCTTGAGGCACGGCAAAATTAAACTCTACGGCATCTCCCGGAGCGAGTTGCAGGATACCCACCTCGTTACTCTCGTCGTCTGCATGGATAGAAGTCCGGCAGGGCGACCAGCAAATACGAACCTGTCGCGGCCCAGTTAGGTCTATTGCGACGTTATACGAACCATCGGTGTCGTTGGACAAGAGCTTGTCCGGCAGTCCGTCTTCCTCCGCCGAATCCTCTGGCTTTTCAATATACACCCAGACGTTCACCGGGTGAACCGGGCGTCCGCTGGAAGCGTCTGTGACCTTCCCGTAGACGCGCGCCGCCGATGGAAGAATGAAGTCCACGCCTCGCGTAATCTGGCCGTCCTTAACGCGCACGTTCGTCCTTAGCCCTTCGGCGTCAGTCCCGAGCCAAGAAAGGATGTCCATGCCTTCCTTCATTCTCACCCCTACGGTATGGGCATAGGCGCGCCCCAGCCCCGAGACAACGTAATTGCCGCTCGCGTCCGTGAGGGCCGAGTAGGCCACTACCGGGTACCAAGGGGGATCGGCGAACGATCCTGCTGGTAGGCCTTGGCATAGCACGCCCACGGTGGCGCCGCTGGCGGGCGTGCCGTCCACGAGCCTGACTGTTCCCGCAATCGCACCGGCGGATCCCAATACAAACACCGCATTGTCAGTCCCTGTCGGGACCTGCGAGAAAAATCCCAGGCCGTACCCCGCCTTTGTCACGGCGAAGTCGCATACACCTTCCAAGCTGACGCCGATCTCGAGGAATCCTGCTTTGTCAGTGCGAACGGTTGCCAGTCTGATGCGCGATGCGGAGCCCAGCCTCCCTGGTTCGGGCTCACAATCGAGCAAACTCACTATCGCATCCGCCACCGGACTTCCCGTCGTGTCCAGCACGCGCCCTGAGACTGACGAAGTAGCCCTTACAAGCGTGAAGTCGATGCTATTGCGCTTGTCGGCCGACTCGATCCATGCGTTGGAGACCCGCTTTCTTTTCGCTACATAACCCTTTGCAGATGCCCAGACAATTGCCTCAACTGTGTCTGCGGCTTTTTCGACGCCGACGATCTGGTAGCTTCCGTCTATGCCGGACTCGGACGAGTGCGACCGTACAACAGAGCCGCCCTCTGACGTCGCATCGACCCGGACGGTCGCTCCAGCAATGGGATAGCCTTGCTCATCGGTCACGCAACCGGGCAAGAGTCAGTCTTGGCGAAGACTTGTGCGGCGTTTCCGACTTCTTGTCGGGAACGAGTCGTGCCGGCGGCATGTTTGCAGCCGGGTCTGTTGCGGGGCTCGGTGGTTCGGTTCGACGAGACGTGCCGAGGAATCCGAATGTTGGCTGACTTGGCGCCTGGTTGTGCAGCTGTTTTACGGGTCGAGTTACCGGTGGTTCCTCTACGGCCCCTTTGCTTGACCAGAACCAAGTCAATGCTGTCAGAAGGATGAGGACTCCCAGGCCTGCCAATGCCTTCTTTGTCATAATCGTAACTCCTGCAGTGACAACCAGTTTGAGTGTCGTCGCCGCGCTGCCGGCGGCCGCGCCGGGGCCGGCGCCTGCGATGGCGATTTTGGCGAGCGAACCCGTCAGCGAGGCCGGGGCGGCCTCGCTGGTCGAGATATCGAGCGCGGCGGTCAACACGGCGGCGGGGACTACGATGCTGCGGCGTTTCAGGCGGCGCCGTATCTGTTCGACGCCCTTGTCGATGCGCGCGCGGACGGCCGATTCGGAGATCCCGAGCATGTGGCCGATGGCGTCGTGCGTTTGGTTCTCGAAGAACCGGTAAAGGATGGGCGTGCGGTAGTGTTCGGCGAGTTCTTCGAGAGCTTCGTCGACATAGGACAGCACGTCGTCCCATTCCGGCTTGACTTGTTGTGATTGCGCCTCGGCAAAACGTTGTTCTCGTTGCCGCCGTCGCTGCGCGCCCCGGATGCGGTCAAGCGAACGGGAAACCGCCAACCGATGAAGCCAGCCGCCTACGGACGACCTAATGCGCGCGCGGGTGCGCATTAGTTCGACGAAACATTCCTGGGCAACGTCCTCCGCTTCGGCCGCATCACGGAGAATGCGTTTGCAGGTCGTGTAGACCATCGCGGAGTGCCGGGACAGAATCTGCGCGAAAGCATCCGCATCTCGTGCCACACGCCATCGCTCGAGTAATGTCGTCTCTGAACCGTTCATGACTCGCTAGCACGCGCCGTCCCGCACTGCGCGTGCGTTCGGGCGCTCCAATGAATAGACGCCGCCGCGGGGCAGAGTCGCATCGGAAACACGGCGGCCGCAAGTTGCATTCTACTCCGTTGCGGCCCGGCCGAGCATCCGCACATGGCGAGCATGTGCCCCTATTTATATGGGCCTTTTGTTGCAGTCTGGATGGCGGGTTCGGGTTGTCTTGGGATGGTATTCGGGATTACCGATTTGGGCTTGAGCCGAGCGCGGTTTTGGGAATCAAGGGGAATTTGCCTGACTCGCTAAGCAGAAATAGATCTAAGCGCATCTTTAATAGGGGTCTGTGCCCTAAAATAGAACACGCTTATTGGGCGGCCGAAGAGTGACGGGTAAGGCGCATAGGATCGGAGGGATAGGACGTATTGGGCAAACGGGGCGGAGGTGGACGGGGTGGACAGTGTGAACGGGCTGCACGGGCGGGAGCGTAGAGGAAGTGGATCAGGCGGGCGAATAGGCGGAATGCGGGTGGGTGTAGCAGGGACTCGGGGCGTTAATCGGGAATTCGGAGGGGACGTGCATCCGAACGGCTTCATTCGACTGTGAGGAAGCGTTTGGTTCCGAGTATGTTCTTGCCGGTGATTTGGATGGCGTAATGGCCGGGTAGGGCCTTTTTGGGGACGGCGATCTTTAGTTTACCGGGGACGTTGATTTGGCGGGGGAAGCCGGCCAAGCCCGGTGCGGCGACGGTTATGCGCGTTTTGGTTTTCCGGCGGGTGTCGGCGGCGATGATGTAGAGGGCCACGGTGGTTGATTCGCCTCGGTGTAGGGTTGGCAGGGGGTCAAATCCGACTAGGTGCGGGCCGTCGGTTGGGGTGAAGACGAGTAGTGCCCAATTGGTGTCGAGGGCGAGTTCGAGGGCGTTGTTTTGGCGGTTGGCCTCGATGGGGCGCCAGGTGAGGGTTTCGATGTCGCAGAGGAAGACGTTATCGTCGGGCGCTGCGTCGCGCACGGTGAGGGCATAGGGTCGGCGGCTTTCCGAAAGGCCGGTGGCCGGGGGCCATTTCCATGGGTCTTGGCATTCGGGCCGGACGGCCACTATGGCCTCGTATCCTTGGCCGACGAACCGTCGCGTAACGATCTCGGCGTCTGAAGCCTCGGGGTCGTGGTCGGCGACGTCGCCCCATACCAGGGCGTCATGCACCGGGAATCGTGCGCAGAGCCAGTTGGCCTCGAGCGTCGCCATGTCGGGTCCGAGAGTGTTGCGTCCGCCCGCGAACCCGGACA
>DUZM01000137.1 GCA_013349485.1 Candidatus Hydrogenedentota bacterium
ACTGGACTACCTCGTGGCCCTTGGGACACACCCGCCGCTGTCGGAAGAAGCACTCAACAGGTTGGTCGGCATCACGGTCGAAGAACGCGCTGCCAAATACAAAAACGTCGGCATCTACAATCATGAATGGAAGAATCCCGATGCATTGACGTCCATTGGCACGATCACCGAAGAGGAAATCGCCGCGATATCGAGCGGACTAATGCGGCAACACGTCGACGTGACCGTCAACAAAATGGTGTTTGACTACGACGTGGTGTGCGTTATCGGCCCCGTGTTTCCTCACGAAGTCGTCGGGTTCAGCGGCGGTAACAAGTACTTCTTTCCCGGCATAGCCGGCCAAACAATCATTGACCTGTTCCATTGGCTGGGCGCACTGATCACCAATCCCGTCATCGAGGGCGTCAAACACACGCCCGTTCGTGAAGTAGTCGACCGCGCGGCGTCCTTGATAGGCGGTCAGAAACTCTGTTTTTGCCTGAACGTCACGGGAAAGAACTGCAAGGGCATCTTCTTCGGCTCCCCCGAGGAAGCCTGGGACGCCGCCGCCGACCTGGCGGCACAAACCCATATCGTATACAAGGCACATTCTTTCGCGAGCGTCTTGGCCGTGGCGCCCGAGATGTACGACGAGCTGTGGGTGGCCGGCAAGTGCATGTACAAACTCGAACCCGTCGTGGCCGACGGTGGCGAGCTCATCATCTACGCGCCGCACCTCTGCGAGATCAGCGCTACCCACGGCCACCTGATCCGGCGCGTCGGCTACCACACGCGGGACTATATCCTAGCCCACATGCACGAACTCAGAGACGTGCCGGGCGGCGTCTTGGCCCATTCGACCCACGTCCGCGGCATTGGCACCTACGAAGACGGTGTCGAACGCCCCCGGATTGACGTGACCCTCGCGACGGCAATTCCCGAGGACGAATGCCGTACCGTCAACCTCGGCTATCGCGACCCGGCGACCATCGACCCGGATCAATGGCGGGATCGCGAGGACGAAGGACGTCTCCTCGTGCCTCACGCGGGCGAGGTGCTATACCGACTGAAAGAACAGGGCTAATGAAGAAGACCCGAGGAGGTGGGAAGGCTATCGGTGAACGGACCCCCTTGGCCTTTCGTGTTCTTTGTGTCTTTGTGGTAGATTCTTCTTCTCGAGGTATTTCAGATGCGTTGGGCATCTGACGGGAATGCCATGGTTTTCGTGGAGTGATTTCTTGAGCTGTCGCGCCATATCCGCATTGTCTGCGCTGGCATTCATCGCGGCTGGTTGCGTGACGACGGACAAAGAGGGCGTGGCCATGCGTCCTAATCTTCCCATGCCGACGCTTGGCGGAAAGCAATACTGGACTGACGTCTACGTGTACGGCGGCTGGCGGATTCAGCAGAATGTGTTCACGAAACACCATCGGCTCCTTGGCCCGAAAGACGTGCGCAAAGCTTGGGGCACGCGCGAGCAGTGTCAGCACGCCCTCGAACTGGCCAAGGATCGCGGTCGCGCCGTATTGTTGAGCGATAAGGTGTGCATCCTGCTGCACGCGTTTCTAAGGTCGAAAGACTCGTTTAAAGGTCTGAAGAAAGGCCTCGAGGCCGAGGGCTACGAAGTCTACTCCGTAAACTACGCGAGTAGCCGCTACGACTTAGATACGCTCGCGGCGCAGATGCGGCCCCTGCTCGAGCGCGTCCAGGAAGACTTCGAGGACGTCTACATCGTTACCCACAGCATGGGGGGCATAATCGCGCGCAAGATCTTGTCGCAGCAGGAATATCCCAAAGTGCGCCGGCTGGTCATGATCGCCCCGCCGAACCAAGGCGCCGTCATGGCCGATAAATTGCTTGACTGGTGGCCGAGTCAGTACGTCACCGGCCCGGCAGGAAGACAACTCACGGCGGACGAAGACAGCGGCGCCAGAAATGCCGGGATACCCATGTGCGAGTTCGGCGTGATTGCCGGCGCTCGAGGCACGGAGCGCGGCTGGAACCGCATGATCCCCGGCGACGACGACGGCCTGGTGAGCGTCGCCAGCACACGGCTCGACGGCATGGCGGATTTCGTCGTGGTCCGCGCGTGGCACGCGACGATCATGAACAAGCCCAAGACAATTCATCAGGTTATCGTTTTTTTGAATTCAGGTAGATTTGACCATGAGGCCGAGGGGGTTCTCGCGCTGCCTGATAACTGACAAAGCATTCGATACGGAGGAATAACTCAGCGGCATGGCCAGAAACGTCATCGTGGCCCAGTCGGGCGGGCCGAGTCCTGTGATCAACAGTTCGCTGCGCGGCGTCATCGAAACCTGCAAAACGTTCCCGGCTACTTTTGGAACCGTGTATGGCGCCTGGCACGGCATCGAAGGCGTCTTGAAAGAGGAGCTGCTGGATCTCTCGATTCAAGACGAAGATGAAGTGGCCCTGTTGCGCTATACCCCGGCGTCGGGCGCTATCGGCACGTGCCGCTACAAGCTGAAGGCCGAGTTCGAGCGGGATTTCGAGCGCGTCATCGACGTCTTTCGGGCCCACGACGTCGGCTATTTCTTTTATACCGGCGGCAACGACTCGATGGACACCGCGAGCAAGATCAGCGCCTTGGCCAACGAACGGGGCATGGACCTCGTTGCCGTGGGCATCCCCAAGACGATTGACAATGACGTCGGCGACTCCGCATTCAAGCTTATCGACCATACCCCCGGCTACGGCAGCGTGGCGCGGTACTGGATGGGCATTGTACAGAACGCCAACGAGGAGAATGTCGGTTCGTGCACGGCGGATCCCGTTTTGGTCCTTCAGGCCATGGGACGCAAGATAGGCTACATCCCGGCGGCGGCGCGGCTGGCTGACCCGAAGCGCGACACCCCGCTCCAGATCTATATGGCGGAGGCGGAGGTTCCCGCCGAGGAAATGTGCGACAACATTAACGACCAGTTGAAGAAAGATGGCCGCTGCATCATCGTGGTCAGCGAGGGGTTTGATGTTGGCAAGTTGGGCGCGACGAAGGACCGCTTCGGCCACATCCAGTTCAGCGCGTCGAAGACCACGGCCGCCCAACAGGTCGTAACCATGCTCAACGAACGCGGTTTGCCCGTGCCCGGCGCCGCGCGCGGACAGGTTCCCGGAACCGACCAGCGCGACACGTGTCTGTACGCATCGGTCGTCGATCTGGACGAGGCGTACCGGGTCGCCCAAAAGGCCGTGCTGATCGCTCGGGACGGGGAAAACGGGTGGATGGCGACCCTACTGCGTGAACCCGGCCCCATATATAGCGTCCGCTACGACAAGGTCCCACTCGAGGAGGTCGCAAACTCGGAGCGCACGTTTCCGGGAAAATGGATCGCGCCGAGTAGAATCGACGTCACCGACGACTTCATCGACTACGCGAAACCGCTGGTCGGCGAGGATTGGGCCAGCGTACCCGTCGTCAACGGCCGCCAACGATTCGCGCGGTTCACCCGGGCGTTTGCTGATAAGAAGCTGCCGAAATACGTGCCCGAGGCGCTGAGGCGGCAACGAAAGGGAGGAGGGATGCAGTGATTTCTTTGAGGCACTGGACGCCGCGGTACGCCTGGGATAAGTGTCGTTATTTTGCCTATTGCCATACGCATCGTGGAGTCTCGTGGTTGACCCCCGACGCGAACCGGATGCTCGCGGCATGGATACGGCGCGACTATCGCGGTTTCGAGTGGGGGGCGGGCCGCAGTACGCTGTGGTTTGCGCAACGTGCAAAACATCTGACAACCGTCGAACACGATGCCGCCTGGGAACGACGCATCAGGCGAATAGCCGCGCGGAAGGGTCTCGCGAACATAACGTGGCACGTTTATCCTCAAGACTCGGCCGAGTATGTCGGCGCCGCCGAAGACGAGCCGGATGAAAGCCTCGACTTTGCCCTCGTAGACGGTTTTCAACGCGACCGATGCGCCTTGGCAATCCTTCCTAAGCTTCGGGCCGGCGGATGGCTCATCGTCGATAACGTCAATCGATACCTTCCTTGCGCGAGCCGTGCGCCGAACTCGCTCGGGCTCGACGCCACGCCACTGACCGAAGACTGGGCCAGACTGCTCAACACAACGCGGGACTGGAAATGCACGTGGACCACGAGCGGCGTCAGCGACACCGCGATATGGGAACGGCCATGACAATACCGGGCAGAACGATTCTGATAACGGGGAGTTCCTCGGGCATTGGGCGGGAGACGGCGCGACTATGCCACCGCCGAGGCTGGAACGTGGCGGCTACAATGCGGCAGCCCGAAGAAGAACGCGAATTGGCAACGTTCCCCGACGTGATCTGCCCTCGACTCGACGTTACGAACGAAGAATCCATTGCACGCGCGATTCAAGAGACAATCGATCGATTCGGCGGCATCGACGTGGTGGTCAACAATGCCGGCTACGCCGTGGTCGGACCCTTCGAAGCGGCCTCCGCCGAACAGATGGAAAGGCAATTTGCGGCAAACGTCTTTGGCCTCATGGCTGTCACAAAGGCGGTATTGCCACACTTCAGAAGCCGGGAGGCCGGCACGATCATCAACGTCGCGTCCATCGGCGGACGGGTCGCGTTCCCGTTGTTCAGCCTGTACCACGCCACCAAATGGGCCGTCGAAGGCTTCTCGGAATCGCTCCAACACGAGCTCCGGCCCCTTGGCATCCGCGTAAAAATCATCGAGCCGGGACCTATCAACACCGACTTCTACGGCCGTTCCATGGACCGCGCGCCCGCCGAGGCCTTGAATGAATACCACGCGTTCACTGAGAGAACGATGACGGCCTTGCGCCAATTCGGTCCACGAGGCGCATCCCCCGCCCGGGTTGCCCGCGTCATCGTCAAAGCCGCCGCGTCGCAAAGCTGGAGACTGCGCTACAAGACCGACCTGATGGGGCGCCTCATACTTCTGTCCAGACGCTGCATGCCCGATTGGCTCTTCAACGGGATCACGCGAACGGCCGTCATGCGCTAACGCAACGACGGAACGTTCCACCCTCGCGGGATCGTGTGATAGACTGCCCACAGGAGTTGACGGAGCAGGAGGCTCTGCTGTGAACTGGCGCGTTGTTCTTGAACCCGAGCCAGACGCTGGCGATTACGCAGTCTGGTGTCCGGAACTTCCTGGTTGTGTTTCTGCGGGGAAAAGCGAGGAGGAAGCGCTAGCGAACATTCGCGAAGCGATAACGCTCTATCTAGAGCCTGACCCGATTCGAGTGGAACCGGCCGCCCTAATCCGAGAGGTAGCCGTTTAAGTGGCCAAGCGAATGCGGCGGATGACGGCTCGAGAGGTAGCAGGAATCTTGGCGGAGCACGGTTTCGTCTGCGTCTCGCAAAGAGGCAGCCACCGGAAGTGGCGAAACGAAGCGCAACGGCTTCAGGTAATTGTTCCCGACCCAGAAGAGGCCCGGCGCGCCCTCGACGAAGCCGTGCGACTCTTTCTCAGCATGGCCGCGGAAAGAGGGGCCCTGAAGGAAGTCCTTGCAGGAGTAGTCTCGACGGCATTTGACGAATAACGGTCTGGAATGCTTGAGGGGCAACGCCTCGCCACGCGTTATCCCAGACGCAAGCGCTGGGTCATCCTGAGCGCACGCGAAGGATCTCTTCAGCCTGTAACATGTCCTTATGAATGCAGTTCGGCTTACAACGGGAGAATGTGCATCGTGAAGGTGAGCGGGCAGTGATGCGCACCTATTATGTTTACATCATGACGAACAAGTCGCGGACCCCGTACACAGGGATGACCAACGACCTTGAGCGGCGCGTGTATGAGCACAAACATAAACTGGTCCCCGGATTCACTCGCAGATACAATATTTCGCAGCTCGTGTACTACGAAACCTTTAATAACCCGAGGGACGCGATAGCTTGCGAGAAAGGGATCAAAGGTTGGCTTAGGTCCAAGAAGGTAGCACTTATCACGACAGCCAACCCGGATTGGGAAGACCTGAGTTCCGACTGGTTTGACTAAGGAAAGAGATTCTTCGCTACGCTCAGAATGACAGTAGCCGCGGCTCTTTTGATTGGCTTTGACAGTTGGCTTTGACGGAGACTGGTCTGAGATGGCGGGGGATTAACGCCTCGCTCGCACGTCCTCCTGAGCGCATGCGAAGGATTTCGTCTCCAAACGAGAGGATTCGCAGCGAGAGATCTGACGAAAGGATGGCAAGTATGGATATTGGCCTGATTGGATTGGCCGTAATGGGCGAGAACCTCGTGCTCAACATGGAGAGCAAAGGGTTTGGCGTGGCGGTATACAACCGGACCGTCGAGAAGGTCGACAAGTTTGTCGCGGGTCGCGCCAAGGGTAGAAACGTCCTCGGTTGCCATAGTATCGAGGAATTGTGTGCGAATCTGAAAAGGCCGCGCAAGGTGATGCTGCTGGTCAAAGCCGGCCAGGCCGTGGACGACTTCATCGAGAAACTGCTCCCACACCTGGAATGCGGCGATATCATCATCGACGGCGGCAATTCGCATTTCCCCGACACGATCCACCGCACCGGATACGTCGAGAGTAAGGGTCGCCTCTACGTCGGCACAGGCGTATCCGGCGGCGAGGAAGGCGCGTTGCGCGGCCCGTCGATGATGCCGGGCGGATCGCCCGACGCGTGGGAGCACATTAAGCCGATCCTCCAAGCCATCGCTGCCAAGACCGATGCGGGCGAGCCCTGTTGCGACTGGGTCGGCGAGGGCGGCGCCGGCCATTTCGTAAAAATGGTCCACAACGGCATCGAATACGGCGATATGCAGATGATCTGCGAGACCTATCACCTGATGAAACACGGCCTCGGTATGTCTAACGACGCGATGCACGCCGTGTTCGCCGACTGGAACCAAGGCGAACTCGACTCCTACCTTATCGAGATTACGCGCGACATACTCGCGCACAAAGACGAAGAGGGCAACTATGTGCTCGACCTCATTCTCGATACGGCAGGACAAAAAGGCACGGGTAAATGGACGGCCATCGAGGCGCTTGACCAGGGCCAGCCGCTCACGCTTATCGGCGAAGCCGTGTTCGCGCGGTGCCTGTCGGCGCTCAAAGATGAACGCGTCGACGCCGCCAAGATCATCAAAGGCGAAGCCGCGTCGTTCGAGGGTGACCTCAAAGGCTTCATCGACGAGCTGCGCCAAGCACTCTACGCGTCAAAGATCGTCAGTTACGCCCAAGGTTACCAACTCATGCGGGCCGCCGCCGCCGAGCACGGCTGGAACCTCAACTACGGCGGCATCGCCCTGATGTGGCGCGGCGGCTGCATCATACGCTCCGCGTTCCTCGGGAAGATCAAAGAGGCCTTCGACCGCGACCCGGAGCTCGTAAATCTCCTCCTCGACCCGTTCTTCAAGGATGCCGTCGAGAGAGCTCAACCTGCGTGGCGCCGCGTGATCACTGCGGCAGTCAACCTAGGCGTCCCCGTGCCCGCCATGAGCGCCGCGCTCACCTATTTCGACGGATACCGGTGCGAACGGCTGCCCGCCAACCTGCTCCAAGCCCAGCGCGACTATTTCGGCGCCCACACCTATGAACGCGTTGACAAACCCCGCGGCGAGTTCTTCCACACCAACTGGACCGGCCGCGGCGGCGCCACCGCCGCCTCGACCTATACCGCGTGAAGACCGCCAGGATTCCGCAGCATGGACAGCGATCGCCGTCGAATGTATAGCCTCGGCCTGATGGCGTTCATCCTTTTCCTCAGTAGCACGGTTGGCATACCGGTTCTCCCTCGAATCGCTGCAGAACTTGAGGCGGATCCGACGGAAATTCCCATTGTGGTTGCCGCTGCACTAGCCACCGTAGTGGTCGCGCAGTTGTTTACGGGATTCCTTGCTGACCGCTACTCGAGAAAGA
>DUZM01000188.1 GCA_013349485.1 Candidatus Hydrogenedentota bacterium
CACGCTTGAGGATTCTGGCTTTCGCTGGGCGCGTCAACGTGGAACCGTAGGCGTGGTCGAGGTTTGCCAGCCCGACTTTCCGCACCCGGGGAACCGCGTAGTATGCGAGCCACGCCAGGCCGCGGCCCACGCAGACGCCGACGGGCAACGGCAGGACGGCTGTTATCCGAGCGAAACTCAAGCACGCCGAGGTCAGGAGCCATTGAATTGCGGGGCTGTGGCGCGTTGCCATCGCCTAACTCTCGAGGGCCACGGTTTCGCCGAGACAAGGGGCGAACGCGCGGCGATCGTATCGACAACGCTCGTGCATCCAGGCGACGGCCTCCGGATCGCCGTGCACAAACACGACGTTTTTGGGATCCAATCGCGCCACCACTTCGCACAGGGCTTTGCGCGGTGCGTGCGCACTGAAGTTGAACTGGCGTATGTCGTCGAGCTTTCGGGTCACAAGGGGCCCGTTGTACTCGAAACGAAGCGCGTCGCCTGCCGCGGAGTGCAACAGCTTGTAGCCGAGCGTATCGGGGTCGAGGTAGCCGACAAAGAAGATGCCGTGACGGCGTTGGCGCACCATTTCTTGTGCCAGCAGGGCCGAGGGCGTGTTCTCGATCATCATACCCGATGTCGCCACCACGACGGCGGGCTTGCGCACGAGGTCGCGGAGCAGTTTCCGATCCCGCGCGTCGCCTATCCGGCCAAACTCGCTCAAGGGACGCAGGTCGGCCTCGGGGCGGAGCATGCCGACGTTCTTGGCATAGACTTCGTAGATGGCGCGTCCCAGGCCCGAGGCGTACACGGGGACTTCGGGCAGCCGTTTTTCCCGTTGGAGGCGCGCGACAATGGTCAGCATCTCCTGCGTCCGGCCCAGGGCGAAGGACGGCACAAGGGCGCATCCCTTGCGCTCGATCACGGCACGGGTCGCTGCCGCGAATCGGTCCACCTCATCGTGCAGCGTCGCGTTGTCCGCTTCGCCGTTTGCCCCGTAGGTAGACTCGATGACGAGCGTATCCAGGTTGCCCCGCAGGTTGGGCAGCACGAGGCCGTTGACGAGTTCCTGATCATCCGCGCAGATGTCGCCGGTGTAGAAGAGGGAGTGACCGGCCATGCGCAAGAGGATGCCGGCACTGCCGAGCACGTGGCCGGCGGGATGAAAACTGGCACGCACGGAACCGTCCGTCGTGACGGCGAACTCGCGCTCGAATTCGATACCATAGGCGCGGCGCATCACATAGTCGACGTCGGTGTGCGCGTACAAGGGATACTCTTTGATTCCCCGTTCGAGCGCCATTGCCCCCATGACCGACACGCTATTGTGGAGCATGCGATCCATGATTTGGAGCGTTGCGCAGGTGGCGTAAGGAGTGGTACTTGAAAACTGTTTGAGGAGATACGGGGTGGCGCCGCAGTGATCCACGTGCCCGTGCGAGATCAGGACGGCTTCGGGCGCTTTAGTGAGCAGGGACAGACACGGCAACGACGCCTGGCCTTCTTTCTTGGGATGAAGCCCGCAGTCTAAGAGCACGTCGAGTTTGCCGTTGCTCAGCAGAAACGCATTGGCCCCGATCTCGCGGCCGCCGCCTACCGGTGTAAATGTCAGCCTACTCAAGAATCCTACTCCAGAGAGAAGAATTCTAAATGGGCGCGCGCGGCATGTCAATTTGGATTCCCAATCGAGTTGGGAATGACAGAGGCGGGGCGTTGCGGCCATGCGGGCTATTCCGTTTGCATCCGTCCCTGTTTTTCGTTCCCGTTTGGCTGACGCTTGGGGCTATAGTGAACCTTTGGGGGGGGGCCGGTGTCTTTGTAGGTGGAGGACGTTCTTCATCGTGGAATCCGACCACGAACTGATGCGGCGAATCATCGAGCGGGATGCGGGCGCGTTCGAGGAGTTATTCGCGCGCCACAACCGGGCGGTTTTCGCTCATCTGACCCATATCGTGCGAGATAAGACCGCCGCGGAGGACTTGGCGCAGGAAGTGTTCTTGCGGGTGTGGACGCGCAGCGGACAATGGCGCGGCAAGGGCCCGTTTCGCGCGTGGCTGATGCGCGTTGCCACCAATCTGGCGCTCAATTACTTGCGGACGGTGCGACGCCGCAAGCAGCAACCGCTCGAGGCGCGGGCAGGATTCGCGGACGAAGAGGACGAGAACCCCGCCCCGGGCTGGCTGATTGACGCCGCGACCCTCGGGCCCGACGCCGCCGCCGAGCAGCTCGAACAGTTTGAGAGACTTAGAGGACTTGTTGAGGAACTGCCTGAAAGTAAGCGCGAGGTGATCCGCCTCTTCTATGACGCGGAGATGGATATCCACGAAGCGGCGGATACCCTCGGCATCCCGGAAGGTACCGTGAAGTCCCGACTGCATCACGCCCGGAGCCGCCTCGCACGAAAATGGACGAAACTGGAAAACGGCATCGAAGATAGAGGGGAACGGCAATGAGAATCAACGCTTCTGCGCCTTGGCATCGAGAATCTTTCGAGCGTTTTGTCAAAGAACGATTGCCCGAACTGCTGGCGGCGCGACTGCCGCTTGCAGCATACCGCATCGACTCCGAGGAGGAGCACACCTGTACAGTGCACATCAGTCTTTCTGCGAAAAGCGGCGTGGTCGAAGTCGCCTACACGGACATCCCGCAACCAAACGAAAACGGGCTTTTCACCGTTGACGGAGAACGGCGCGTCATCATCCCTGTCGCGTCGGAAGAGACACTGGATACGGCCGATATTCTCTGTGTCGGTGGACAGCTTTACGACTTCGTCGAAGCACGTCTTGGCGCTGCCCCGCCGGACCTACCGTGGAACGAATCGCTGGCGCGTTCCTGGTTGCCGCTCGATACGTGGATTAACGAGTTCGTGCGAACCGGGACTGCAGTCGATGTGATGGGCTCGACGTCGCATCGTGTTGACGAGACAAACTGGTTGGCCGCCAGAGCCCATCTCCGCAAGATCCTCGTTCCGCGTCGAGAAACTGTCATCACAGCGTCCCAGTTCGGGCGGACGTGCCCGTTCGAGACGCCCGAGGGGCCTAACATCGGCCGCATTTTGACCGTGGCCAACGGCGCCGAGATCCGCGACGGAAAGCTGCGCATCGTCGACGACAGCCCCGAAGCCGCGCTCGGGCTGACCGCGCTGATGGTTCCGTTTCTCGAACATAACGACGCGAACCGCCAGCTTTTCGGCGTCAACATGATGCGCCAATGGCACGTCCCGCCCGACCCGGAACCGGCGCTGGTTCAAACGGGCCACGAACCCGATGCGCCGGGCTTTTGGTGCGGCCGGAATCTGCTGACGGCTTTCGTGTCGTGGGGCCTCGATACCTTCGAGGATGCCATTGCCATCAGCGAGTCGTGCGCAAAACGCCTGGACTTCCCCCATCCCGTCGAGCCGGGCGACAAACTCAGCAACCGGCACGGAACCAAAGGCACCGTAAGCAGGATTCTCCCGGACGATGAGATGCCGCATCTCGAGGACGGCACCCCGGTCGAACTCGTTTTCAGCTTTTTGGGATGCCACACCCGGCTCAACTTCGGCCAGATCCGCGAGGCGGTGATGAGCCGTATTGCCAAGGCCGAGGGGGCGCCGGCCATTGTGCCGCCCTTTCACGCGCCAAGCGAAGAAGAACTCCGCGAACGCCTCGAGAAAGCCGGGCTGCCGGAATCCGGCATGGAGATCCTCACGCTCGGACGCGCGGGAAAGAAGCTAGCGCGTCCGAGCACCGTTGGTTGGGTGTATTGGGGAAAGACGTTCCATCTCGCTAAGCACAAGATCCACGCGGACGTGAAAGGCACGCAGATGCAGGGCGAACTCGAGTACTACACGCTGCGCGACATTGCGGCATTCGAGAACTTGCGTGAGCATTACAACACGTGTGCCGCAGAACGCCCAGACGCCGGTTCGCTCGCAGAACGCGTCGCGACAGGCCCAATCGAACAGGCCGGCCCGCCTACCCCTGTGTTTGAAGAACTCGCGAGAAGGCTTTGTGTGGCCGGTATCGAAGCACGTCTGGAAGAGGGTAATCTGACGTTTCGCCTTGCGCCGCCCGATGGGCCGAGAACCGAACTCGCATGTCCGGTGCCGCATCCTTGGCTCCGCGAAGAGGAGCTAAGCGCAATAGGCACGTGGGAATCGTCCGACGAATACGGCTCTGTGGTCGAAGCCAATGCAAAGCTCGAACACATGATTGCTGGCCAGGCGCCCGACAGCTTGACGCAGCAGGCGTTGAAGGACCTCGAGCGGTGCGTAGTCGCGTTTCTCGATACGCTGTTGACGCCCGAACAGCTTCGTTTTCGCAACCAGACGGTGTTCTCTGGCCGGACAGTGATCTCGCCTGGCCACGATTTACGGATCGGCGAGTTGGGGGTGCCGGACGAAATCGCCTGGACACTGTTCGGCCCGCTTGTTGTTCGAGAGACCGGCGAAGCCAAGGCCGTGCAGAAGCGCAGCAAAAACGTCGCCAAGACACTTGATGCCATCATGGCCCGCTCCTGGGTGCTTATCACAAGGGCGCCCACTGTTATGCCCACGTCAATCCTGGCGTTTCGTCCGGTACGATGCCCGGATCGTGTGATTCGGCTCCATCCCCTGGCGACGATTCTGATGAACGCCGATTTCGACGGCGATCAGGCCGCCGTGTTCCTGCCTCTTACCGAAGCGGCACAGCGCGAGGCCGGCCAGCGCCTTACCATCGCAGCGCACCTCGAGCGCGATCCTACTCTGATACGGTTTTTGCGTCCCTTGATGGAGATGCTGTGGGGTTTGGCAGACCTGAGTCTTGCCCCCGAGGGACGTGACGAGATCGCATCTCTCGCTGGCATCGAGCTCGCTGCCCATAGTGGTCTCACTGACCGAGACGCATTTGTGGATGCCATGCGGGCGATACGCGAACGCGATGGGATCGAAGAGGTCCTCGAGACCCTTGAGCGCCTAATGCGCAGAGGATTCGAACTCGCCAAGGCGTCCGGCGCATCGCTCAGTCCCTTTGTCGGTTCGGGGCTCGAATTGCCCCAAGAGCCTGCCGGGAAAGATCCCGACGACTGGAGCGCGCACGCCGAAGCGGTTGCCGATTGCATTGCCTCCCGGCACGACTTCGACAGTGCCGATCTCGGCCCGCAGCTTCTTTCTGTGAAAAGTGGCGCACGCGGAAACTTGTGCTTTCTTCTCAACCTGATCGGCCCTCGGGGCGTAGTCGCCGATGCAAACGGCGAACCGACGATCGTCCGCCACGGCTTCGTGCAGGGCTTGACGCCCGACGAGGCATTTGCATGCGCGGCAGGTGCGCGCGAGGGGCTTGCACAGACAGCCATCGAGTGTACGCGGCAGTACTATGGCGTGCGTGAAGTGAGCGAGCCAAAAGGGTTCAACGTTCTCGCCCGCGCGATGCGCGCTGAGCGACCGGGCATCGTCTTCGCACGCGCCGCTGCCTCGGGTGAAGTCGATCCATTGACCGATTTGGACAGCCGCATCTTCGTCGGCTTGCCCGCCCCTAGCCGAGAACGCGCCTAAGAGCGGCCCCTTGGCTGTTGGCTTGCGCTCAGAATGACGCGCAAGAGGGCGCTTCTCGATGTGGGCCAGCGAAATGGTCTTTCCGCAACTGTGACTACCCGCAAACGCAGGAACGCCTCGTATGAACCAGCTCCATATGAACGTCGGTGGGCTCAGTGACGCGCAGTTTTGGTGCGTTCTGCTGCTTGCAGGCGTGCGTCGTCTCGGGGCTGCGGAAAACGGCGCGGTTCTGCCTCAGAAACGGATCTCGAAACCGATGCAAATGTGGGGTTCGAGGGGGTGTTTTTGGAGGATCTCGAACTTTTCCTTGACGTTTGGCCATTCCTCGGGCAAGCAGCAGCAATAGAGGTACTCGGTGGCGATGAAGTGTTTACCCATGAATTCATTGACTTCTTTGGGCGCGCGCATGCGGAACCGGTAATGCCGTCCAATCTCGTTCAGGCCGAGCCGGGCATAGTACCGTTGGGCGCGCCGATCCTGGGTCCAGTACTCGAGACGATGGAATCCTTTCTTTTTGGCGTCCTCGACGGTAGCGTCGATGAGCAACTTGCCGATGTTGTGGCCTGCGTATTCGGGCAACCGCCCGAGCTCGAGGACATAGCCGCCCCGGCTGTCCTTGAGAAAGCACAGTTCGCCGGGCTCGTTTTCGTACTGGGCGTCGGTGAGTCCGACAATCTTTCCGTCGGCGACGGCAACGAGTTTGGTGGCCTCGTGGCCCTCGTAGGGCGGACGTTCCTGGATCGTATAATTCCACGCGTGCGAAATGCTCATGATGACGGCGTGGACGCGCATCCATTCCTGTTCGTCCTCGGGACGATATTCGCGGATCTCGATCCCCATGTCCGTATATCCGTGGTTGCGGTGGTTAGTCGAGAATATCGCCTACGGCGACCCGGTTCCAGAACGCCGGCCAGAGCCATGGGACGGGTCTCTTGGCGTACGCGAAGACGACTTCGATCGTGCCTTTGCCGGCGGCCACCGTAAGCCGCGGTTTGAGCAGGAGAATCGTCCCCGGGGGGGCTTCATGGCTGTCGTTTCGGGCTCTCACGCGGACGAGGCGGACCTTCTTGCCTCGATGGGTGAACCAGGGGCGCGGGTTTTGGCATCCCCGCGTCAACCGTTCGATCTCGCCGGCAGACGTGTCCCATACGACGTGCAAGGCTTCGCCCTCGAGCTTGCTGTCGTACGTTGCCGCGGCATGATCTTGCGGCGTTCCCTTGAGCCCTTCGGCCTCGATGCGATCCATGACCTGCGCGACGTGCGCCGCCGCGGCCCGGCACGCTTTCTTGTGCACGGAGAAGCTCGTCTCCCTGGGCCCGAGGGAAAAGCGAACCTGCTCGATGATGTCGCCGGTGTCGACGCCCTCGTCGACAACGTGAAACGTCACGCCGGATTCCGTTTCGTTCGCGAGCACGACGGCGCTGAATGGGTTGGGGCCGCGGTGTTTGGGCAACAGGGACGAATGCGTATTTACGCAACCGATTTTGGGCAGATCGAGAATGGGCTTCTTCAGAATGATGCTGAAGCCGCCCACAAGCAGCAGGTCGGGCTCGACCCGCCGCAACGGGGCCAATTCCTCCTCGTCCATCCGGTCGAGCCACAGCACCGGGATGCCGTTGCGCAGTGCGAACGAAAGGGCGCTGAGTTTCGGCGAACCAATGCGCGCCGTCAATCGGAGCCACGCCCTGGCCCAACCGCGCGTTCTGCGGCCGTTCTGTATTACGGCGACGATTTCGTGATTGGATTCGCTGAGGGCATCGAGCAGTGTTGCCGCCAAGCCCCCGACGCCGGCCACTGCAATGCGCATGATCAAGACTCCATGAATGCACGATACCAGGCGAAGAACATGAACAAGGCCCAGAATTGGCGCCGCCGATAGACGTTGTGCGTGGCCGACTGCATGATCTTGTCCACGTGCTGCCATTTGAATAAGCCGGACGCTTCGACGCGTTCCTGGGTGATGGTCTGGCGAGCGGCATTCTCGATGACGCGGACTACGCGGCCGCTCTGCGGGATCCGAAAACCGCGCCGGGCACGGAGGCGAACGGGCGCGGGCACGATGCCTTTCACCGCGAGCCGAAGCAGGGGTTTGCTGCGGACGCCATACTTCACTTTTGGAGAGAGTCTCGCGACGAAATCGACGAGCGGGGCGCTCAGATACGGAAACTCGAGTGTGACGCCGTGGGCTGCGGCTATTCTATCGCACTTCGTCAAGAGCAGCTCCGGCACCGTCACGTTAAGGTCGAGGGAAACCAGGTTGCGGGCCAGGTCGCCGCCGACAAAATAGCGCCGGACAAGCGAACTGGAACCGGTATTTCTGTGCA
>DUZM01000227.1 GCA_013349485.1 Candidatus Hydrogenedentota bacterium
GGGTCTCGAGCTGCGGCTCGACGTAGTCACCGTTGACAAGACCGATCTCTCGTTTCTGAATACCCTCGAGAGCGACACGTTGCAGGGACTGAGTCTCGCCCGCGCCAAAATAACCGACGCCGACCTGACCCTCGTCACCACGCAACGCGGCCTGACCTGGCTTGACCTTCACGACACCGCGATAACCGACAACGGCCTGGCGCACCTCAAGTCTTTGTCGCGGCTGCAGAGCCTAAACCTCGTCCGAACGAGGGTCACAGACGCCGGCATAGCCGAATTGAAGAAGGCGCTGCCGCACTGCACGATCATCAAGTTCTAGCCGTCCAGTACCACCCTTTCAATCATTGGGACCGGTCATTTTTGCCGGATCGACCGCTTCGCGGAACTCTGACTCCGTCAACAGCCCCGACTTGACGGCCTCCTCGATAAGCGTTGTTCCGTATTCGTGGGCTGCTTTAGCAATGGCGGCGGCGCTGTCGTACCCGATCCGCTTGCTCAGCGCCGTCACCAGCATGAGGGATCGGTTGAGATGGTCGCGTATGCGCTCCCTGTTTGGCTGGATGCCGGTTATGCACCGGTCGGCGAACGAGCGCGCGGCATCGGCAAGAAGCTGGATGGATTGCAGCAGATTGTAGATCATGACCGGCTTGAAAACGTTCAGCTCGAAATTGCCCGAAGCCCCGGCCACCGCGATAGCGGCGTCGTTGCCGATGACCTGTGCGGCCACCATGGTTACCGCTTCGCATTGTGTCGGATTCACCTTGCCGGGCATGATCGATGAACCGGGTTCGTTGGCTGGCAATGCGATCTCGCCGAACCCGCACCGCGGGCCGCTGGCAAGCCAGCGCACGTCGTTCGCGATCTTCATCAGGCTGCACGCCATCGTCTTCATTGCGCCGGACATCATCACTACAGCGTCGTGCGCGGCCAAGGCCTCGAACTTGTTTTCCGCACTGCGAAATGACAGGCCCGTTAACTCCGAGATCTTCTCGGCCATCATCTCGGCGTAGCCGCGCTTGGTGTTGAGTCCCGTACCCACGGCCGTGCCGCCGACGGCCAGTTCGCGCAATGACTCGAGCGCCCAACTTATCCGTTCCCTGCCGTTCTCGATTTGGCGCGCGTATCCCGAGAACTCTTGTCCCAGCGTAAGCGGCGTCGCATCCATCAAATGCGTCCGGCCGATCTTGATGATGTCAGCGAAGGCTTCCGCTTTGCCCACCAGCGCCATATGCAGGTCGTCAAGCGCCGGCAGCAGATGCTCGCGAATCTTGGTCACGGCGGCTATACTCATCGCCGTCGGGAACGTGTCGTTCGAGGACTGCGACAGGTTCACGTGATCGTTCGGATGAATCGGCTCCTTGCTGCCGAGTTCCCCCCCGAGGAGTTCGATGGCCCGGTTCGCGATCACCTCATTGACGTTCATGTTGGTTTGTGTGCCGCTGCCCGTTTGCCATACCAGCAACGGGAAATGCGCGTCGAGTTTCCCCTCGCAGACTTCGTCCGCTGCGCTGCAAATGGCCTTGGAGAGGTCTTCCGGCAGAAGCCCCTGCGCGTGGTTTACAATCGCCGCCGCCTTTTTCAGTACGCCGAAGGCGTGAATGACCTCCGTGGGCATGCGCTCCGTGCCAATGGCGAAGTTCACAATCGAGCGGGCCGTCTGGCAACCGTAGTACATATCCTTCGGCACTTTCATCTCGCCCAGCGTGTCGCGTTCAATGCGATAGTCCACGGATCCTGCCCTCCCCGCCCTCAAGAGACGCGAATGATTCTGACCTCTTCGTGCAATTCAACGCCGAACTTCGAGCGCACTTCGGATTTGCACAATTCAATCAGATCTACGATGTCCTGAAACGTCGCCTTATGCTCGTTCATGATGAAGTTGGCATGTTGCTCACTTATGACGGCGCCGCCGCGACGCGCGCCTTTCAGGCCGCACGCCTCGATGAGTCTGCCGGCGTGGTCATTCTCCGGGTTCTTGAAGACACAGCCGCAACAGTCCCCCTCGGGTTGTTTCTCTTTACGGCGCTCAGTATAGTGGTCGTAAACGGCTTGCTGGTTCGCCGAAGAACGATGAAACTGAAACACGGCCTGCACAATAAGGTCGTCTTCCTTGCAGAAGGACTGGCTGCGGTAGTCGTAGAGCGACGCATCGACGTCCACCGTCCTCGGACCTTCCGGCGTCGCTAGGTCCACCGACTCGAGGAACTGACACGTCGAGCCGTTCACGGTGCCGGCATTCATATATATCGCGCCGCCCACCGACCCGGGAATCCCTGTGAGGGCGCCCGCCCCTTCATAATTCTGTGGCACAATCACGTCGCGGACAAGCCGATCCAACTCGACGCCGCCTCCCACCCGCCATCGATCGCCGTCCAAGACCCCGACCCGATTCAGTCCCGATGTGAACAGCACGATGCCGGGAAAACCTTCGTCCGCGATCAGCACATTCGAGCCGCAGCCCAGGATAAGGTGCGGCCCCGGCTGGCCGCACATCCAGGCATAGGCCTCGAGCGTCTCCTCGGCCGTCTCCGGCAGCAGTGCAAGTTGGGCCGCCCCGCCGACCTTGTACAACGTCGCCGGCGCAAGCGGATAGTCCGTTATCGCGAATCTGAAAGCTGACTCCGTCATCGCGGATAGAATACCTGAAACGACCCCGCAGTTCACAACGGCGGTAAGCGCGAGGAGACCCGACAACATGGGTGGAGCGCCACCGGGCTTGTGCGCCCTACCAATTAGATGCCGAATCGGTTAGAATAGTGTTATCGACTCAAGCTGCGAGTTCAAGGACGGAGTGTTGCGCTTAACAAGGGGGCAAGCCGGCACGAAACCCGCGCCGCACGCGGCGGAACGCGCGTGATTGCGCAGCCGCAAATGCCGGCTTGGACGGACGTGCAAAACCGGCGACAGGGCATACCATCGCAGCGGCGACAGGCCAGGCGCCTACCGAAGGGCCGCAGGGACGGAAACAGCGAAACATACGCCGTCGGCCTGCCTTTGGTTTCGCAAAAAGCCCTTGATGCGTTTTCTGCGGAGCACGGCGCGCTCTACGAGTTGTTTGCCGCGACCACCCACCTCGAAGTGCTGCTCTTCGCTCCCGACCCGATTACGCAGGAGTACCGTCTGAAAGGCCTCGTGGAAACAGCGCCGCTGCCCCAATACTGCGAATTGGTTCGCAGCACAGCCCAAGGCGCGGCGCGCTGCGCCTCGTCGCATCGGGAGATGATGCACCGCACACTGCGCCCTCCCCAGAACGCGTGCCAACGCTGCCACGCCGGCCTACTCACAATCCATTTCCCGATCTCGATCGACGGGAAAAGGTCCGCGGACCTTCATGCCGTGTATGGACTGGATCAGGAATACCCGCGGGATACGTTGCCCAGACTGTATGAGCGCGTCGCCGACCTCGGACTCGCGGAAAAGGCGGTGGTTGAAGCGGCCCAGAGCCTACCGACGTCGTCTCGGCCCAGTCCAGCACTTGTTTCGAAATGGCTTCGGCTATTTGCGAACTACCTTGCCAAGAGCTCCGCAGCCCTTGATGAAGCACGGCGTGATCACGAAACGCCTGTCTTGGCTAAACCCGCCTTAGCGGACACGGCCATATGCCGCGCGATCCGACGGCATGTGGAACGGCGCGTAATGCTGCCTCCCGTCCGGAACAACGGCATAAGTTCCGGCTGCTCAGCGGCCCTCATCGACTCCGTCGTGGTGTTCCTGGATCGACAGTACCACCTCCCGTTGTCCACGCGATTGGTCGCCTATAGCCTGGGTTTCGCCCCAACCTACTTCGGCAAGGCGTTCAAGCGCTATGCCAAAATGTCGATGGCCGATCACGTCAGACGCGTCCGACTCGCCCATGCCAAAACACTCCTGGCCAACCCCTACCTCCGCGTAGCGGAGGTCGCACGGCAAACCGGCTTCGCCGACGCCTCATACTTTACCCGCGCCTTTCGCAAGGCCTTCGGCATGACGCCTCTTCAATTCAGGAAGCTTGCCAGGCAATAGCACGTACGGCGCCGTCCGTTTCCGAAGGCCCTATTCCACCGTGACGCTTTTGGCGAGGTTTCTCGGCTGATCGACGTCGCAACCCCGATTTGCGGCGATGTAGTACGCCAGCAGTTGGACGGGCAACGCCACGAGTATGGGACTAAACGGCTCGGGGCACGCAGGCACATAAAGCACGTCGTCGCTGTGCGCCCGAATCCGGTCGTCGCCGACGGTCGCGATGCTGAGCACGGTGCCGTTCCGCGCCCGGATCTCTTGGATATTTGAGACCATCTTCTCATAGGTGTCCCCTTGTACAGCCACGCAGACTACCGGCAGTTGCTCCGTGACAAGCGCAATCGGCCCGTGCTTCATCTCACCCGCAGCGTAACCCTCCGCATGGATGTAGCTGATTTCCTTCAGCTTAAGCGCGCCTTCGAGGGCACTCGGGAAATTGTAGCTGCGGCCCAGGTACAGGGCGCTTTGCGCGTCCCGGTACTTGGGATCGTTGGCGCACCGGACAATGTCCTCCTGGTGGTCCAGAATCCACTGCATCTTATCCGGTAGCTCCCTTAATTGGGCGATCATCCCTTGCGCTTCATCCTTGGTCATTTGGGCTCGTATCTGGGCCAACCAAATAGTAAACAAGGCCAAGGCCGTGCATTGCGAGGTATACGCCTTCGTCGACGCGACCCCGATCTCCGGGCCGGCCTGCTGATAAATGACGCCGTGCGATTCCCGCGCTACGCTCGACCCCACAACATTTACAATTGCCGCCACCCTGGCGCCTTTCCGCTTGGCCACGCGAATCGCCTCGAGCGTGTCCGCCGTTTCCCCCGACTGCGACACCGGGATCATGATCGTGTTCGGCGGCACGGCCGGATCCCGATAGCGGTATTCCGAAGAGAGATCGAGTTCCACGTCCACCTGGGCAAACCGCTCAATGAGATACTTGCCCACCATGCCCGCGTGCCAAGCCGTGCCGCACGCCACGATGACGATCTTCTGACACGCCTCGAGTTCTTCCTCGGCAATATTCATATCGGGGAAACTAACCGCGTCGGAGCCTTCCTCGACGCGGCCGCGCAGCGTGTTCCGGATCACGTCCGGCTGCTGGTGGATCTCCTTTAACATGAAATGCGGATAGCCTTCTTTCTCGGCCGCGGCTTCGTCCCAGTCCACGTGGCTCGGCGTCACGGCCACCGGGTTGCCGTGCAGGTCTTCGACTCGGCAACCGTCTCGCGTTATCGCGCAAACGTGGCCGTCTTCCACGTACAACACGTCCTTCGTATACTTCATGATGGCCGGCACGTCGGACGCAATGAACGCTTCCCCAGCGCCCAAACCCACGATTAGAGGACTCCCGTGCCGCGCCGCCACGAGCAGGTCCGGGTGATCCTGCGCGATAACGCCGATCGCATACGCGCCCTCGACGTCTGCAAGCGCCCGTTTCACCGCCGCAAACAGGTCCCCCGTGTAGTATTTCCTGACCAGATGCGCGATAGTCTCCGTATCGGTGTCGCTGCGAAATTCCGCGCCCTCCGACTTCAATTGCTCGCGGAGCTCCTGGAAATTCTCGATAATGCCGTTGTGAACGACGGCGATCTCCATGGGGCCGTCAAAATGCGGATGTGAGTTCCGCTCGCTCGGCGCCCCGTGCGTGGCCCACCGCGTGTGGCCGATGCCGATCCGGCCGGCCAACGTGTTCTCTTCGAGTTTCGCGTCCAAGGCAACCAGCTTGCCGAGACTCTTGACGCACGCCATGGCGCCGTTGTGAATCACGGCCACCCCCGCCGAATCGTACCCCCGATACTCGAGCCGGTGTAGTCCACTCATTATAATTTCGACCGCGTTCTTCTCGCCGATGTACCCGACTATGCCGCACATTAGGAAACTGCTCCTTTCGCTGAAGTGTTACCTCAGAAACCTCGCGGCAAGGCCAAAAAAAGACAGGCCTTCCCGATGATGGCAACGCCTCGGACGAATCGGTTGCGCGCTAGTGTCGTACCCCCATCGCCCGGCTATTCACTCGACACCGAACGCGTCTCTAGCGCCCCCTCAGCATGTCAAGGCGTTGCCCCATACCCAAAAAATCTCTCGAAGAATTCCCGGGCGAAGACCGACAATAATGTCATTATTACCCCCGCGATGCAAGCCCCTGCGAAACACGCCAACAATGTCCGCACCTTCCTCAGGCCAAAGACGTGCCCCGCCACCGAACCCGTCCACGCCCCCGTCACCGGCAAGGGGATCGCTACGAACAGGATAAGGCCCCACGTCTCGTATTTCTCGATGTTCTTGCCTTTCCGCCGGGTGCGGGCAAACAACCACTCGACAAACCGATCGCCTAAACGCCAGCGACGAAGAAAGTCCGTGGCAGGCTCGAGAAACCAAATGATAAACGGGATTGGTATCATGTTGCCGAATACGGCCAGCGGATACGCCTGCCACAACGGCAGCGGATCCGGCGCCAACAACGCTACCGGGAGCGCCCCACGCAACTCGAGGATGGGAAGCGTCGACAGAATGACCGTCACCATCGGCAGCGACGGAACGTGCGCCACAACCGCCTCAATAACCGCTTCCCTCATAGCGTGATCGTCCACCTCGCCAAGGTTTCGAGGGCCGCGAAATTCGTCAAGTCCCGATGCAACGGCGTGATGCTGATCTTGAACTCGTCGATAGCGGCAAAATCGGTGTCCGCCTCGGGGTGATGCGTCGGCTCCGAGCCCCCTATCCAGTAATACGTGCCGCCCCGCGGATCATGCCGTTCAATGATCTCATCCTGGTAGTTCCTGCGGCCCATCTTAGTAAACGCCACTCCCGCAATCTCGTCATACGGCAAATCCGGGACGTTGACGTTCAGCGTCGTGTCCCGCGGCAGACCATGCTGCAGAATCTCCCGGGCAAGTGCCGCGGAGAAGCGGGCCGCAGACCCGACATAGGACGGCGCGTAGCTGACGTCTGACACCGAGAAAGAGGGGATGCCCAAAAGCATGCCTTCGTACGCACCGGCCACCGTGCCCGAGTACGTTACGTCGTCCCCGAGGTTGGCCCCGGGATTTATCCCCGAGACCACAAGGTCGGGCCGCCGCTCGAGCCGGTCGCGCACGGCCAACATGACGCAATCCGCCGGCGTCCCGTCAACCATGAACCAGCGATCCTTCATGCGCGTCACCCGCAAAGGACGATGCAGCGAGACCCCATGTCCCACGGCGCTTTGCTCCCGATCGGGCGCATACACCCACACCTCGCCCACCGCATCGAGGGACGACGCGAGAAGCCCCAACTCCGGCGCTTGGACGCCGTCGTCATTGGTCACGAGTATAAGGGGCTTTGCCATCGCGCTACACCGGGATATGCCCAACGCCACAATGAAAAACAAGACAGGATGCGACCCTCTATATAGCACAGCCGAAAAAGGGAATCAACGCGCCCCTCCGGCTGTTCTACATACGCCGGGCAACGCGCCAAATGTCCTAAAACGGTCCGCAAGACAATACAGAAGCGACAAGCTTTATTGAATTCTGGGCGGGAAATATGCGATAATACATGTGGAGTTGGGCGCAATGTCTGATTATTTAGAAACACTTTCCGCCGGACGTCTCAGTATCGCGTGCGAGCCGTAAACACCGGCCGGGTTTTGTATCTGCTGCTATGACATAGGCTTCTGCCGTTGCCATCGAGGTGCGGCGAAGCCCGCTTCAGGGGGAAGAGGGTGAGGTCAGTATACGTCGTCCAAGCGCCCGCACAGGATACGTGTGAGCCATGCTCTGTGGTTTGGAACCCGGAACTGAGGAGATTTCCTACATGGGAGAACCCCGTA
>DUZM01000195.1 GCA_013349485.1 Candidatus Hydrogenedentota bacterium
AAAGGCCGTCCGCTCCTCGATCGACACAATCACTTTGTTCGGGAAATCGCGTTCGACCCGACACGACTTCACGTACGGCATGGCGAGCACCCGATCGCGCACGCCGTTCACGTCGAGGAACAGCAGATTGTCCGCATTGGTTACGCCGGACTCGGTGATGACGTCCATTTCGTCCAGGACGAGCGCCCCGTCCACGGTGATGGTCTCGACTCGCAGCCGTTCGGAAGTCCGGGCGTAATCGTACAGGGCGTAGCCGCCACCCACGACAACGCCGAGAAAAAGGACCAACTCGCCGCACCGCAACGGAACTCGCCACCACCGCCCCTTCGTTCTTCTTTGCCTTCTGGTTCTCCTGAGGCGTTTCGAGCCCATCAGCGGTTACGGATCTCCTCGAGCAGCGGGTCGACGATGCGGTTGATGTTGCCGGCCCCGAGCACGAGCACGACGTCGCCCCGCTCGAGATCCGGCGCGAGCCGCGCCGGCGCCGCGCCCATCTCGTCCACCAGGGTCACGTGCTCGGACCCCTGCGCCTTGGCCGCATCCACGATGAGACTGGCGTGAACGCCGGGCATGGGTTCCTCGCGCGACGGATAGATATCGGTCACAATTGCCCGGTCAGCTTTCCCAAGCACCCGCGCAAACTCGTCGCAAAAGAACTTCGTCCGGCTGAAGAGGTGCGGTTGGAACACGCAGATCATGCGCTTCGGCTCGAGCCACCGCACGGCTTCCAACGTACTGGCTATCTCCGTCGGATGGTGCGCATAATCCTCGACGACCACAATCCCGTCGTGCTCGCCCCGCACCTGGAGGCGGCGCCGCACGCCGTCATACAGTTCGAGCCCTTCAGCGATGTGCGTGAATCGCATGCCGAGGCACAGGCCTACGGCGCACGCCGCCAAGGCGTTGCGGACGTTGTGTGAGCCTATGGCGTTGATGGACAAGGTTCCGAGCGGCCCGCCAACACCCAACCGCTCGTCCTGACAGGCAACGTCAACGCACGTGCGCATCGAGGCGAGTTGGGACGCCTTGGACCTCGACGTATCGAACCCGCTCGGCCGCACGTTCGAACCGACCAACGAGGCGCCCGATTCGAGCCCATACGTGATGCATACGCTTTGGATGTCCGGGATGATGTCGCGCGTGTTGGCATCGTCATGGCAGACGATCGAGTAGCCGTAGAATGGTACGCTGTTGCAGAAGTCCGTGAACGCCCGCTTGATCTTGTCTATGGTCCCGTAGTATTCGAGATGCTCGGCGTCGATGTTGGTTACGACGCTGATCGTTGGGTGGAGTCTCAAAAAAGAGCCGTCGTGCTCATCGGCCTCTGCGACCAGATAGTCGCCGGTACCCCATCGCGCGTTGGTTCCGCTGCGGTGCAGTATGCCGCCCACAACGCTTGTCGCGCCGAAATTCGCGCGATCCATCAACGCGCTAATCATCGACGTGGTGGTCGTCTTGCCGTGCGTGCCGCCCACGGCTACGGCGTTCGGCTTGAGCCGCATCAGGTCCGCCAGCAACTCGCTGCGGGGAAGCACCGGCACGCCCCGCGCTCTGGCGGCCACTACCTCGACGTTGTCCTCGGCCACCGCCGCAGACATCACGAGGATGCCAGCGTCGCCGATGTGGTCGGGATGGTGCCCCTCGTGGAATTCGAGCCCAAGTTGCTCGAGTCGTCGTGTGATATCCGACGCCACGAGGTCGGAACCCGATACGCTATAGCCCAAGTTCAGCAGAATCTCGGCCAACCCGCTCATGCCGATTCCGCCGACGCCCACGAAATGCACCTTGCGGCTTAACCCGTTCACGCGGTTCTCCTTAACCCTACATATTGTAGGTCGCTCGTCCCAGTATACCAAAACCAGTATTGGCCAAGAAAGGGCGGGCCACACGACACTTTCAGTAGAAGGTGCCCAGCGCCACCACTGGAACTCAGTCCTGCGTCGGTGAGCTGCTGCGTGCTAACGCCACTACTGACAAGGCGTTACATTCTTGAACGCAGCAAGAAGTTCCATGTTGGCTGGTGAGGGGACAGTATCCGTCATCCGAATGCGTTAGGCGTGCGCATATCATTGAGTTTGAGTAAGACGAAGTAGGGAGTCGAAAAGGACTCCCGAAACAACGCTTCTTAAGGTTGCCGTTCGTCGAACGATGATCTAGAATAGGACCAGTTGTCCGAATGGTCACTGTGGCCATTCGAGAGCAACGCTATAAGCTTTATTAGAAAGGGAGACCTGCCATGTCAAACCACACCGCATTGCCCCCCGACGTCCAATCGCAAACGCTCGGCGTTGTCTTCTTCGATCTCTCCCGCTTTGCCGAGTGGTCGTCACCCAATGAAGACGCGCACATTGCCTCGTTTCTGCAGCGGCTTTATGGACTCGCCGCGGAGCGTATCGAGGCCAACGGCGGACGAATCGTCAAGTTCATGGGCGACGCGGGACTCGCCGTGTTCCCGGAGGAATCGGCCGAGGACACAATCTTCGCCATATGCGCATTTGCGCAGGAAGCGCGCGAATGCGCCCGCAAGTTTGGTCTCGACACTTACGTTAACGTCAACATCCACGTCGGGCCCGTTCTCGCGGGTAGTTTCGGCCCGCCGGGCGCCGAGCGGTTCGACGTCATCGGCAAAACCGTGAACATCGCCGCCCGCCTCGGAAGACGAGGCATCACGCTTTCTCCCCAAGCCTTCCGATGCCTGAGCCCTGAAGGCAGGAAACGGTTCGAAAAGGTCACGCGCCCGATTACATACCAATTCCGTTTTTAATCTCGGGCGCGACAGGAGCGGTCGCGCAATGATTGTCTATCATGGCACAACTCATCGGCGCGCACAGCGGATTTGCGTCGAGGGGTTTCGTCCCAAGAAACCGTCGCGCAGGGTGTGGTTCGCGGCCGGCAGAGGCTACGCGCGAATGCGTGCAAAAGTCCAGGCACGCCGGGCGCACGACCGGCCGGTTGTCCTAACCTGTAACGTCGATATCGGTCAGTTGGCCGCCAAACTCGGCAAAAAACGCGTGGTTAGCAAGAGCGGCATCATTGCCATCGATGGCCATGTGCCTATCACCGTCCTGCGCTCGGCGCCCATGACGCCGGATGTGCCGAGCTCTCCAGCCGAACTGGCCGCGTGGATTAACCAACTGCTCCGGCTCAAGCCGCACAAAGGCGTGAGCAAGCGGCATCCGGGAATCGACCGCCTGTCGCGGTGGGTCGCCAACCGCTTTGCGGCCAATCCACGGTGCACCGTTCGCCACACCGAACTCCTCGATATGGCCCGTCGCTGGTTGCCGGAGTACTTTGACGGTGTCGAGGTCGATCCCAAAACGCTCCACGCGCGTCGTAGAATCAGCACCATTGAAGTCGAGGTGGCCGTGGATGTCGACGCCATCCTGCCGGACGCGGATCGCGGCGAAGACGAAGCGCTCGACTGTCTCCTGTCGCCGAAACCCGAACGCCGGGTCCGGGGATTGTCCATTCTCGAGAAACTCGAGGAACCGGATCTTTTCGAGTGGTGCGTTATGTTTCTGGAAGACGAATCGCCGGCCGTGCGCGTCGCCGCGCTTCACACGGCGCGCCGGTGCGCTGACGGCGATCCGGAGCCGCTGACGCCCCTTGCGGCGTCCAAAGACAGGCGCGTGCGCGCAGCCGCCATAGCCGCAATCGCCAGACATGCCGGACAAGACGCGCCGGAGTGGATCGAGTACGGCCTCAAGGATCCCAGCCGCTGTGTACGCGCTGAGACCGCGGCGCTGCTGTCGATGCTCGATCCCGCGAAGTACCGAGGCATCTTTGAACTCGCACTCTACGATCCCAACCCCGGGATTAGGCGCCGCGCCGAGAAACTCGCCGCAGGCAAGGGCTACTGCAAGGCAACGTACTGGCGCGAATAGTCATACGGCGACGCGAAGGGTCCTTGCTGTTGGACCTCTCCGAACCGCATGCTCAGCCATGACCCGGGGTATCGCCGTCACGTTCTCGGGAGCACTCGATGGCGGTGCACTCGCGCCCGAAGCCAACCATCCCTACGGCCAGAAAACGCCCGAGTGGTTCTCAGCCGAGGAGCTCGGACACGTGAAATATCATCCCCCAACCGCCGTACGCAAGACGCTCGGGCTCGATCTCTCCTAGCCGCGTCCTCGAAACGGCTTTCGGATCGCATCGCGGCAGACGGTTACGTCGCTCGGCTCCCCTGGCGCGGCGTCACGCCGGAATGCTATTCTGTGCCGCACATCGCATCGAAGGAACGCGTGTCTATGGCGATACTGGAGCGGCTAAAGGAACTGCTTTCACCGGCCGCGGCCCCTGCGGAAGAAGACGAGCGCGACCGCGTGGCCACAGCCACGTGCGTGCTGCTGCTCGAGATGGCGGGTGCCGATGAGGACTTTTCCGCCGAGGAGCGGGAGCACATAATGGCCACCTTGCGGAAGCGGTTCTCACTGTCTGAAGAAGACGCGACCCAGCTTATCGAGGCGTCCAAAGCCGCCCGCGGCCAAAGTTACGATCTCTGGACCTTCACAAATCAGATCAACAAGGCGTGTCCCCCGGACGAGAAAACACGCATCATCGAGGAGATTTGGCGGGTGGTCTACGCCGACGGCACGCTCGACGCCCACGAGGACCATCTCGTCCACAAGTTTGCCCGGCTCTTGAACCTAACCCACCCGCAACTCATTGACGCAAAACTCAAGGTGCTCGACGAAAGAAATCGCTGAATCTGGCCGAGTCGTTCGCAAGCCGTTTGCACGCGAAAGCACAGAAAACCGAGAAAAACGGCAGTTTTATATGACAACCCGCATCGCGCCTGAATGCGGCGAGTGTGTCTCGATCGCGAATTGCAACCAGGAGGGCGCTGGGAGCATAATACGGGATAACGCGCCCGGTGTGCGTGGGAGGGGCGCCGGATTCGGCCGTCAGTCCTGACGGGCGTCAATCCTGAACCGAACGCGGTTGCGGAAAGCACAGGAGGAGTCAAGACCCATGGGTATAGGACGGTTCGCGGGGATGCTGCTTACTATAGCGCTGCTCGTGTGCGCGGGAGCAGCGCTTGCCCAGGAAGACGAAGTAAACGCTGAGGCCCAACCGAGCCCCGTCAACAACCCGACGACACTCGGCGGCGCCTCGGATTCGCTGACGCTGGGCATGATGATGACTGAGGGCGGCCTCGTCCTCTATTTCATCGGCGTCATGAGCTTTGTCACGGTCGTGTGGGCGCTCTATCTTTTCCTCACGGTGACGCCGGGTCGCGAGGTGCCGCCCAGTTTTGTGAAAAGCGCGTTGAATCAGCTTCGCGCGGGCGATCTGCGCAGCGTGTATCAGATGTGCGACGGACGCGACGTCCTCTTTGCCCGGGTCCTTCGCGCCGGCCTGAAGGCCGTGGGCCACGACCGCTACGTGCTCCAAGAGGCCATGGAAAGCGAAGGCGAACGGGCAGCAACCGCCCTTTGGCAGAAGATCTCCTACCTCAACAATATCGGCGTCATTGCCCCGTTGTTGGGGCTTCTGGGCACGGTTTGGGGCATGATTCAGGCGTTTGGGGCCATAGCCATGAACCAGGCCCAATCCAAGAACCTCGCCATGGCCGCCGGCGTGTCGAAGGCGATGGTGACCACGTTCGCCGGCCTGTTGCTGGCCATACCGGCGTTCTTGGTGTACTACTACCTGCGCGGCCGTGTTATCAAGATCGTTGCGACCGTTGAGGCCCATGCCAGCGAGGTGCTCGAGGTGTTGACCCGGAGGCAAGAACAATGAAATTCGGCCGCGGCCTGCAAGAGGAAGCCGAAACCATCCAAATGGCCCCCCTCATCGATATCATATTTGTAACGCTGGTGTGCTTCATGACCACGTCGGTCTATGCCACGCTTGAGCGCGAGATCGATATCACGTTGCCCACGGCCTCGAGCGCCGTGCAGGACGACCGCACGCGCGGCGAGATCTACATCAACCTGAAGAAGGACGGCACGATCACCATAAGTGAGCGCCAGGTGACCATCGCCGAATTGCAGGACGTGCTTAACCGAGTGGCTGAGTATTTCCCCGGCGGCAGCATCATTATCCGCGGCGATCGCGAGGCCATACTCGGCAACGCAATAGCCGTGCTTGATTGCTGCAAGAACGCCGACATTCAGAACGTCTCATTTGCGGCTCTGCCCCCGGAGCCCGAAGGAGCCGAGTAGCATGAAGGCCGCAGCCATTCTGAGGTTTGGCGGCCTCGCGGCGGTGTTCGGCCTCGCGGCGTCGGCCCATGCCGAGGCCCCCGGACAAGTGCAGATCGACATTGCCAACGGGTGCTTCCAACGGGGCTTCTACGAAGACGCCGCCGAAGAATACCGGACCTACCTCAGCGAATACCCCCACGGGGAACACGCCGCCGTCGCCCTCTACCGTCTGGGCGAGTCCGAATACGCCCTATCCAACTACGAGGCCGCACTCGAGGCCTTGAGCCGGTTCCTGAGCGTCGAGTCCGACGCCGAATCGCGGCGACGCGGCCTCCTGCGAAAAGGCGAGACGCTCTACCGGCTCGAGCGGTTCGACGATGCCGCGGCCACCCTCGAACCGTTGACGCGCGACGCCGATGTCGAAACGCGTTGTGAAGCGCTCTATTACCTGGGCAAAACGTTCCACGAGGCCGGCAACATGGATGCCGCCGTAAAGGCGCTTGACGGCGTCGCCCAGATAGCCCCTGACAACCCGTTCGCACATTTTGCCCGGTATCAGCTCGCGTTTGTCTACATCTCGACCGGACAACTCGAAAACGCCGCCGTCGAGTTCTCGGCGGTGGCCGAATCCGGCGCGGACGCCGCCCTGCGCATGGAGAGTCGTTTTCGCGCCGCCGAAACCTACGACAAACTCGGGTGGTTCGACGCGGCCGTTAAGGCCTACACCCAGCTCCAAGAAGAGTTTCCCGGTTCGGACTATGCCGAACGGGCGATCTACGGCCACACGTGGGCGCTGTTTCACGCGGAGAAATTCAGCGAGGCGCTTAGGGCCGCCGACAGATTTGTGATCGACCATCCGAATTCGGCCCGAACCGTGGGCGTCCGTTATCTACGCGGCAATTGCCTCCAACAACAACAGAAATACGATCAGGCCCTCGAGGTATATCGCGAGATTCGCAAGAGCCATCCCGACTCCGAGTTCGCAGAACTCGCGTACCACAAGACGGCTTGGGTCCTGTATCTGAAAGGCGACTTGAATGCCGCAAAAAACGAGGTGCTCGCCTTCCTCGACGCATACAAGCGCACCCAGCTCATCGGCGAAGCGGGCTTCCTGCTGGGCACTGTCGAGATGGCCCAAGGAAACTACGGCGACGCCTACGAAGAATTCCGGTTGGCTGCCGAGAAGTACCCGAACAGCGAGTTTGGCGCCGACGCCTTGTATAAATCGGCAGAGTGTCTGGCGTTGCTGGACCGCGCAGAGGAAGCCGCCAAGACCTTCGAAGCCTTTGCGAGAACGTATCCCGGCAATCCCCTGGCCGAAGAGGCCATTCTCCGTTCCGGCGACGCGCGGTTCTCGAGCGCACTGTTCGCCGAAGCCGTCGACGAATACAAACGGATCCTCGAGTCGAATCCCGCCCCAAAGGTGGAAGAACACACCCTGTATCGCACGGCCATCGCATACCATAATATGCAGAATCTGAGCGCCAGCGCCGCGACGTTTCAAACCATCATCGACAAGTTCCCCGAAAGCGTGCACGTCCCGGAGGCCTATCGGCGCATCGGGGATTACCGATTCAAAGAGCAGAACGACCTTGTCAAAGCCATCGAGGCGTACCAGGCCGCTTACGACGCCGCACCCACGGG
>DUZM01000159.1 GCA_013349485.1 Candidatus Hydrogenedentota bacterium
ACTCGTTCGAGAAAATCTCGACTTCGACGTAGCCGGCAAACCCCGTTGATTCCACCCAACTGCGGATCCCGCGAATCGGGATGCAGCCTTCACCCATGAGCCCGCGATCATTGAGCATATCGCGGGTGGGGGTGCGCCAATCGCTGACGTGAAACGACAGGATTGACGGCCCGGCGCGTTTGATCTCGGCTTCGAGTGCCGGGTCCCACCACAGGTGGTATACGTCCACCGTTGCGCCTATCCAAGGACTCGCAAGGGTTTCGATCATATCGTTGGCTTGCCCGAGCGTATTGACGGCCGACCTCGAATCGGCGTACATGGGATGCAGCGGTTCGATCGACAGCCGCACGCCGGCTTGTTCGGCATGCGGCAACGTCGCGGCGATCCCGTCCAGGATTTGTTTGCGCGCCTCGTTCAACGGAAGACCCGGGACGGCGCCGCACACCAGCACCACAAGCGGCGCGCCGATAGCTGCGGCTTCGTCAATGGTGCGCCGGTTGTCATCGATGGTTTTCTGTCGGGCCCGTTCGGTTGCTGCGGGGAAGAAGCCGCCCCGGCATAGGCTGACCATCTCCAACCCCGAGTTTTGCAGTATGCTGGCGGATTCATCGAGCCCTTGCGGTTCGAGATGTTGGCGCCATACCGTAATGCCGGGCACGCCCGCCTTAGCGTATGCCAAGGCCGCCTCCCGCAGCGACCACGGTTTCGTCGTCATCGTGTGGATGCAGAGTCGTGAGAAGTCTCCCAGAGGAGCAACCATACTAAGTCCCCGCTTGCCGAGGGTCATGGCGCCGTCGTTCAGTGGCGCCGCACGTGTTTACGCACATTTCGAACACACGCCGTTGGTGAGTTCCCGCCCTCGTTTGCCGTCTTCGTACTCTTTGATGTTGTCGAAGGTAGTATCGGCGATGTTGACCAAAGCTTCATGCGTAAGAAAGGCCATGTGGCTTGTGACGATCACATTGCCGAAGCCCATGAGTCGCGCCAGTACGTCGTCCGTGATGACGGCATCCGAGAAGTCCTCGAAGAAATACTCGCTTTCCTCTTCGTACACGTCGAGTCCTGCGCTGCCGACTTGGCCGCTTTTCAGGCCGTCGATAAGGGCCTGGGTGTCGATGAGGGCGCCCCGGCTCGTGTTGATGATCATCACGCCGCGTTTCATTTCTGCGATGGCCTTGGCGTCGATGAGGTGGCGCGTCTCGGGGGCCAGAGGCACGTACAGGCTGATAATGTCCGACTGCCGCAGCAACGCCTCGAGGGTCGTGTATTGCAGGCCGGGGCGGTTTGCCAATTCCGTGTTCGGGAACTTGTCGAGGGCAAGGATCCGACAGCCGAACCCCAACAAGACTTCTACGGCGCACCGGCCTATGCGTCCTGTGCCGATCACGCCCACCGTTTTCCCGTGGATCTCGAAACCCACGAGCCCGTCAAGGGCGAAATTGCCTTCCCGCACCCGGTTGTATGCGCGGTAGATGCGGCGGTTCAGGGCCATCATCAGTGCTATGCTGTGTTCGGCGACGGAATGCGGCGAGTACGCGGGCACGCGCACCACGCTTATGCCGCACCGTTCGCAGGCGGCGATGTCGACGTTGTTGTATCCTGCGCAACGCAAGGCGATTAACTCGACGCCCATCTCCTTCAGCCGCTCGACGACGAAGGCGTCCACCGTGTCGTTGACGAAGACGCACGCGACCTTGTAACCCATGGCGGACGACGCGGTGTCGAAGGTGAGCCGGTGGTCGAAAAACGTGAGGCCGTAGTCGCGTTTGTTCCGTGCCTCGAGTATGCGCTGGGTATACGTCTTCGCGTCGAAAACCGCGACTTTGAGGCCCGTTTCGCGATCGAGGGACTGCAACTTCGCCAGTATGGTCGATTCTTTGCGTGCGTGTCGGCTCATGAAGGTGAGGAGGGCCTTTGCCATGGCGCTGTTCGACTCGAGCAAACGCTGAAACGTCACCCGATCCAAGACCCAGAGTTCAACGCGGCCGCGGGCCTCGAGCGTGGCCGAACGCGGCTCGTCGAGAAAAAGGCTCGTCGCGCCGCCAAAGTCGCCCGGGCCGAGGGCATCGATCTCGACCCGATTGCCGCGTTCGTCTTTCTTGAAAACGCGGACCTCGCCGGATTTGACGATGTATAGGCGGTCGCCTCGTTCGCCTTCCGAGAAGATTACGTCGGCCGGATCGAATGATTGCAGCTGCGTCTTTTCTTCCAGCAGCGCGAGCGATGCTTTGTCGAGTTCCGAGAAGCACTCGACTCGTTTCAGCAGTTCCTTAAGTAGGTTCTTGTCTGCCATTGCACCACCCTCTCGAAAAGAGCCGGGCACGGCTTGCCTGAGGCCGATGCGCGCCCGGAAACTCGACCCCGAAAAGTGTACCCCACGGCGCCGCTGAATCCAAACGCGCCTTTTGCATTCGCTGCGAAAACGTGTTAGATTAACGGCTTCTCTAATAGAGGCCAGGCCGACAGCCGCCTTTCCTGCCGCGTGTCCATGACGGATCCGCCATCCTGTGGCGGTCTTGGGGAATGGCCGGCCAGCGCAGTTTCTGTCCTCGTGAGAACGCGCGAGAACGAAGCGGGGCGTGTGGCGGGAGGCAACCAGCCCATCCGCTGCAGGTCCGGACGGCACGGCCGAGTGATCATTACGGAGGCGTCGGAACGGGTGCCGACCTACACGTATCAATGCAAGAAATGTGCGCATATTCATGAGATTTTCCATGCGATGAGCGCGAACCCGCGCATCCGGTGCAAGGCGTGCGGCGGAACCTGCAAGCGGCTGATAGGAACGGGCGCGGGTATTATTTTCAAGGGGTCCGGATTTTACGAGACCGACTATAAGCGCCAAGGGCCGGCGGACGGCACGAATGGCGCCGGGGGGAAGGCCGAACCGAAGGCGGAACCCAAGAGCGAAAAGGGCGGAACGAAGAGCGAGTCTACATCGAGCAAGGCCGACTGAGATTGAGCGTAGAGCGAACGCGCCACGTTCTGCCTTGTTCTTGGAACGTCAATTCCCTCGAGAGGAAAGGAACCGCGCGTGGAGACAAGGGACATAAAGAAACTGAACGACCAGTTTATCATCAACACCTACGGCGAGCGGAAACTCGCCTTGGTGCGCGGCGAAGGCACGAACCTATGGGATGCGGACGGCAACGAGTACCTGGATATGTTCGCCGGGATTGCCGTGACCAATCTCGGCCATTGCCATCCCGCCGTGACCGAGGCAGTCTGTGAACAGGCCCGCAAACTCGTCCATGTCTCAAACCTCTACTATATTGAACCGCAGGTGCAGCTCGCGGAGCTGCTCTCGAAGCATTCGTTCGCGGCGCGGTGGTTTTTCTGCAACGGCGGGGCGGAGGCGAACGAGGCCGCCATCAAGATCGCGCGGCGGTATTGGGCACAGAAAGGGACGCCCAAACCCGTCATTATCGCGGCGGAGCAGTCGTTCCACGGTCGGACTATGGCCACGATCGCGGCAACCGGCCAGCCAAAGTATCACCAGGGGTTCGAGCCGCTCTTTCCCGGCGTCCAACACGTACCATTCAACGATATCGACGCGCTGGGCAACGCCGTCGACGCCGACGTAGGCGCGGTTCTCCTCGAGCCGATCCAGGGCGAGGGCGGCGTTAACGTCCCCGACGAGGACTACTTGGGCAAAGTGCGGGGGCTGTGCGACGAGAAGCAGGTTCTGCTGATGTTCGATGAGGTCCAAACGGGGCTCGGGCGAACGGGTAAACTGTTCGCGTACGAACACTACGGCGTGACGCCGGACGTCATGACCCTCGCCAAAGGCCTTGGCAACGGGGTGCCGATTGGCGCGATGGGCTGCACGGAAGAAGTTGCCTCGGGTTTCGACGTCGGGTCGCACGCGTGCACGTTCGGCGGCAACCCGTTGAGCGCCGCCGCGGCCCTCGCCACCATGAATGTCCTTGTTACCCCCGGGTTTATCGAGGATGCGGCGCGTGTCGGCGCGCATTTCTTCGCGGGTCTCAACCAACTGGCCGGGAAATACGACGGGATCTGCGCGGTGCGGGGAAAAGGGCTGATGGTCGGCATCGAGATGAAGGAACCGGTGGCGCCGCTGGTGCAGAAGCTGTTGGAAGCCGGGATCATCTGCGGATCCGCCGGCCCAAAGGTGCTGCGGTTTCTGCCCGCGCTCATCATCACCTCGGCAGAAGTGGACGAGGTCGTCTCAAAACTTGACGCCGCGTTGGGAGAACGCTGATGTTTTCCGACCTCATTTCGCTGGCGGATCTGTCCTCGGACGACCTCCTTAGTTTGCTCGCGTTGGCCGATGAACTCAAGGCCATGCAGAAAGCCGGCAAACCGCATCGATTCCTCGAGGGTCAGACGTTGGCCATGATTTTCGAGAAGCCTAGCCTTCGCACGCGCCTGACTTTCGAGACGGGCATATTTCAACTCGGCGGCCAGGGGATCTTCTACAAGTCCAAACTGGGCGAGCGAGAGTCGATCTCTGACGTGGCGCGAAACCTCGAACGATGGGTGGACGGCATCATGGCGCGAACGTTCAGCCACCGGGCCGTTCTGGAACTCGCCGAGTTCGCTTCGGTCCCGGTTATCAACGCGTTAACCGACAAACTACATCCGTGCCAGGTTCTAGCGGACGCGCAGGCGTTGCGCGAGCACAAGGGGGATTTTGCGAACTTGAAGCTCGCGTTTGTCGGTGATGGGAACAATGTGTGCGCCTCGTGGTTTAACTTCGCCGCGCGTATTCCGCTGAATGTGACGCTGGTGTGCCCGGAAGGATACGCCTTAGACGACGATGCGGCGGCGTTCGCGCAGCGCGAGGCCAAAGGCGAGGTAACGATAACACACGACATTGAAGCGGGCTTACAGGATGCGGACGCGGTATATACGGACGTGTGGACCAGCATGGGCCAGGAAGACGAGCAGGCCGAGCGGGCCGCGGCCTTTGCGCCGTACCAGGTGAACTCGAAACTTATGGCGCTGGCCAAGAAAGACGCCGTTTTCATGCATTGCCTTCCGGCGCATCGCGGGGAAGAAGTAACCGACGACGTGGTGGACGGCCCGCAATCCATCGTTTTCGACGAAGCCGAGAACCGTCTCCACGCCCAGAAGGCCGTTATGGTCGCCCTGATGAAGCGTACCTGAGATCACCAAAGCAATTCAGTGCCACGGCAACGGAGTTCCATACGAGAGGATCGGCGGCATGGCATCCAACGTTAAGAAGATAGTACTGGCGTATTCCGGTGGGCTGGACACATCGGTTATCCTGAAATGGCTCCAGGAAACGTATAAGGCCGAGGTGGTGGCGTTCATTGCGGACCTCGGGCAGGGCGAGGAAACGGAGCCGGCTCGGGAAAAGGCCGTCGACACCGGGGCGTGCGCCGTGTACGTCGAGGATCTGCGCGAGGAGTTTGTCCGGGACTTTGTGTTTCCGGCGATGAAGGCCAACGCGATCTACGAAGGAGCGTATCTACTCGGAACGAGTGTTGCCCGCCCTTTGATTGCGAAGACGCAGATCGACGTCCTGCGGAAAGAGAACGCCGATGCCGTAGCGCACGGCGCAACCGGCAAAGGCAACGACCAGGTTCGGTTCGAGCTGACCTATTACGCCCTCGAGCCGAACGTTACCATCATTGCGCCGTGGCGCGACCCGAATTGGAATCTGACAAGCCGTTCGGCCATGATTGCGTATGCCAAGAAGCACGGCATCCCCGTGCCGGTTACGGCCGACAAGCCGTACTCGTCCGATCGGAACCTCCTGCACCTCTCTTTCGAGGGCGGCGTACTCGAGGATCCGTGGGCCGAACCGCCCGAAGACATGTTTGTGCTTACGGTGGACCCGCGACACGCGCCCGACGAACCCACCTACGTCGAAATCGATTTCGAGGAAGGCACCCCCGTAGCCGTAGACGGCGAACGATTGTCGCCGGCCTCGCTGCTGGCGAAACTGAACGCCGCGGCCGGCGCGAACGGCGTGGGCCGCGTCGATATGGTCGAGAACCGGTTTGTGGGCATGAAATCGCGCGGCGTGTATGAGACGCCCGGCGGAACGGTGCTCTACAAGGCGCACCGGGCCGTCGAGTCCATCACTATGGATCGCGAGGTCATGCTGCTGCGCGATCAGGCCTCGCCGAAAATCGCCCAATTGATCTACAACGGATTCTGGTATTCGCCCGAGATGAAACTGATGGTGGATTTCGTGGAAAGCACCCAGGAGAATGTCACCGGGACGGCCCGACTCCGGTTGTACAAGGGCAATTGCGACGTCGTCGGCCGCAGAGCGCCGAAATCGCTCTACGACGAGAAGATCAGCACGTTTGAGGCCGACGAAGGCGCGTACCAGCAATCCGATGCCGGCGCTTTCATTAAGCTCAACGCCTTACGCCTCCGAGTCCGAAAAAGCGCCGGGCTTACGTAGGGGTGTGCGTAATAGAGGCCGCGTGTTATAATCGTCATTGCGAACGAAGCGTTGCAGTCTCGTTTCCGACAAGGACTTACGCTGACGAGAGCGCCTCGTGGCTCCGGGCGAATGTTGGGGCGCGCCTCGCAGCGGCGTATAAGGAAAGTATTGTCGTGCCCACCATGCGATGCGTGACGCTTTCGACAGAACTGTCCAAACCGTCATTGCGAGGAGTCTTCGACGAAGCAATTGCTTCTGCCAAGTGCTCGCGGCACAAGTGATTGCCGCGTCGCTCGGGGACTTGCTCCTCGCAATGACGCAAAAGGGCCGCTTCGCGAAATGCGATACGATGCCGTTAGAATGACGCAGACCACAAAAAGATAACGGCGGTTACACGCAGTGCAGAGGCGAACGTCGGTTTTCTTTGGAAGGGTTCCGGGGAAACCGTTCTTTTTTGCAGAATAAAGGTTACCCTGATACGTCACAAGGGGATCTACCCATGAGCAAGCAGTGGGGAGGCCGGTTCGAGGACGAGACCGATGCCTTGGTCGAGGCGTTGGGCGAGTCGGTGTCGTTTGACGCGCGGCTTGCGCCGTGGGACGTGAAAGCCAGCATCGCCCACGCCCGCATGCTCGGGAGCCAGGGCATCATCCCGGGCGAAGATGCGGCCGCCATCGTAGATGGACTCGAGGCCATCGGCCAAGAAATCGCCGACGGCGCGTTCTCGTTCGACCCCGGCCTCGAGGATGTGCACACCAATATTGAAGCGGCGTTGGTGAAACGGATCGGCGACGCCGGCAAACGGCTGCACACCGGCCGGAGCCGGAACGACCAAATCGCCACCGATGTGCGGCTCTGGGCGCGCGAGCATATCGACGTCGCCAATGGCTTGCTGAAGCAACTCCAGGGCGCGTTAGTAGACTTCGCCGAAGCGCATATCGACGTCATTCTTCCCGGCTATACACACTTGCAGCATGCCCAGCCGGTGTTGCTGGCGCATCACATGTTGGCCTACTTCGAGATGTTCGCGAGGGATCGGGAGCGGTTTGCCGAACTCCGCAATCGGGTCAACATCATGCCGCTGGGCGCCGGGGCTTTGGCCGGCACACCGCACCCGATTGACCGCGAACAGGTGGCGCGCGAGCTCGGATTCGAGGGCATTTCAAGAAACAGTATGGACGCCGTGTCCGATCGCGACTGCCTTATCGAGTTTTGCTCATCGGCCTCGATTGCGATGATGCATTTGTCGCGGCTGTGTGAAGAGTTGATTCTCTGGTCCACACCCGAGTTCGCCTTTATCGAGATCGGCGACGCGTTCACAACGGGCTCGAGCATCATGCCGCAA
>DUZM01000170.1 GCA_013349485.1 Candidatus Hydrogenedentota bacterium
CGTCGCCGAGCTGGGTCTGTTTTTCGCCTCGGTAAGTATTAGGCGCGGCGCGGAGTTCCGCGACGGCCTTGTCGATGCCGGCTTCGGCGATCGCAACCGCAATTTGCCGGGCCTCTTCTTTGCCGGCTACCGTGATGGTGTGGCCGAGGGCGGCCAGTAGCGCCGCCGCCAACATGCTTACGGCGCCGACGTACCCCACGGCGAGGAGCAGGGCGGTGCCCTCGTTTTTCCCGAGCTTCGGAATCGAATGTCTCATAGTCAGATGCCTCTTGACGGCCCTGGGATGCTTCGCAGTGCCGCGGAAAACGCATATCGGGCCGGCAACCGCCGCGCCTCGCCGGTTTTTGCCGTCACTTCAATGGTAACGAGTCGCGCATTTTCGATGTTTTCTGCGTCGTAGTCGAACGTGATCGTGTCGAGTTCCCGCGGGTAGGTTTCGCAATATTCCGCTTCAAACTCGCCCTGTTTGCCGCGAATCACAAGCTTGGTGAGCCGCGAGTCGGTTCGGATCGGGCCGAGGATCGCGTAGCGTTCGACCCTCGCGTCTTCGGGGGCCGCGGGCAACTCGAGTACCAATTGGTTTGGGCCGGTTCGATACGCGGCGACGCCCGCGCACACCGCCGACGCTTCGTGAATCGTCTGCATGAAACCCTCGCGGACATATTCGATCTCGCGGATCCGGTCGAGGGCGTCCGTTCCATACGCATTCAATCGCAAACAGGTTACGAAAAGGCCCGCGCCAAGATTAATCAGCACGCCGATGAGGGCCACGTAGCCGAGCACCTCGAGCAGCGTCATACCCGCGGCGTTGCGGCGCAGTTGGGCCGCCTCTCCCCGCATGCCGTCCTCGCGTGAAAAAAGGGGGCTGTCCTCGTGAGTCCCCGAGCAGGGACTATGGGGCCGTTGAAGAACTCCCGAACGTGTGATTCCCAACTTGATTGGGAATCTCATTTGTAGATTGCCGCAATGGGTATGCGAGGAGATTCCGTGGGCATGAATAGCGCTGCTTATGTGATTCCCAACTTGATTGGGAATCTCATTTGTAGATTGCCGCAATGGGTATGCGAGGAGATTCCCGCGTTCGCGGGAATGACAGCTTGGCATTTGGGCTTTTTCGGCGGCCTCGCTGTCGCCCCTCTTGCTTCTTCGTCCGTTGCAGCGAGAAGGATGCCGGGGTCCTTTTCGCCTGTGGGCGGCACCAATACACGCTACGCCACGCGGTCTGGTTCCGACACCGTTCCGTTTCATCTAGCGTCACCCCTTATCTGCGATCAGTGTGACAAGTTCTTTCGTGATGGTTCGGCCGTTTTCGCCGGTCCAACGGATGCGCACCGTGGCCCGTTTGAGTCCTGGCATAGGTGAGCGCTTGTCCGAAACGCCGGCAACCGGCGCCGGTTGTGCGCCGGGACTCGCATAATCTTCGATGGCGACCGTCGTGCTCGCGTTGACCAGGGCCTCGACGCCGGGCGTTTCGCTGCGAAAGGACGTCGCTTGCCCGTTCTCGAGGTCAGCGAATGGCAGCGCACGAAGATGCTCGATTTCGTTGTTGAGGGCGCGCATGACCGTCTTCGCCTCGTGGACGGCCCGGGTCTTGTCGAGACAGAAGTGGTACATGCGGATCGCCCCGAACAGGCCGAGGGTCAGCACGAAAAAGGCCGTGATCAACTCGACGAGTGCGATGCCGGCGCACGACGGGCTGGACCGCAAAGAAAGGGACAGATACGTCTGCGCTCGGGGACTCGCTCCGCTTGCGTCAGTCCCTTTGTTTGCTGGTTTTTTGGGCGCCGGCACAAGGCAGTACATTTGTAGGCTGGCCGCCTCTTGTTGTGGCACAGTCGCCTTCGGCTGTGCGCTGTTGGAAAGCTGTTGCATGGGTGCTGTCGGCAGCCGGGGGCGGCGGTACCACGACATTTCAAACAGTCGGTTCCGACTATGCGGGCTGTCAATCATGTCGTCTCCCTCACAAGGGTCCCGGCAGTACGCGCCGCAACTCCTCGAGCGTCGTTGTCCCGTCCTTGACTCGTTCGATGCCGTTATCGACGAGGGTAGCCATGCCGTTTTCGACGGCCGTCGTATGCAGTGTCCGTGTTCGTGGGCGTGTCAAGATCAGATCGGCCATTTTTTCGTCGACCATGAGTGTTTCGCCGATGGCGGTTCTTCCGCGAAATCCGATTCCCTGGCAGCGTTCGCAGCCTGCGCCCCGCTTGAAGGTATGGATGGCGGCGGCCTGCTTGAACTGTGCAAGAAGCGCTGGCTCGGGCGCATAGTCGGCCAGGCAATGAGGACAGTTTATGCGGATAAGCCGCTGGGCCAGTACGCCGCTGACGGATGAGGCAATCAAGAAGGGTTCGACGCCCATATCGAGTAGGCGCGTAAACACGCCGGCCGCGGCGCCGCTGTGAATTGTGCTGATCACGAGGTGGCCGGTGAGCCCGGCCTGAACGGCGGTGCGGGCCGTATCGGCGTCGCGAATCTCACCGACCATGATGACTTCGGGATCTTGGCGGAGAATCGCCCGCAACGCCGCCTGGAACGTGAATCCCGCCTGCGGATTGACCTCGGTTTGTGCAATGGCGCCCAAGCGGTACTCGACGGGATCTTCGATAGTAACGACGTGGGCCGACTCGTTGCGTGCGGCAACGATCTCGCGCAACAAGGCGTAAATCGTGGTCGTTTTCCCGCTCGAGCTCGGCCCGGTCAGCAGGAATGTGCCTTGGGGCCGGGCGCCGAATGCGCGCAACCCCGTTACGACGTCGCGCCGGAACCCGAGTCCGTCGAGGGGTAGTAGGCGATCCCGGGCGCCCAGAAGGCGGAGCACGGCCTTCTCGCCGTAAACCGTTGGGAACGTCGCCACGCGCATGGCTTGGCCGCATGGCGTGGCCTCGCTGCCGATGCTGCCGTCCTGGGGGGCGTCTTTCTGGTAGACCACGAGCTTTGCCAGGACTTTGACGCGCGCGACAAGGCGTTCTTGATGCCGCTTGGCGATACGCGCCACGTTATGAAGGAGGCCGTCAATTCGGAACCGCACCGCCAAGGCGTCTTGCCATGGCTCGAGATGGATATCGCTCGCGCGGTGATACTCGGCCTGCGCCACGATTAGGTCGAGTGTGCGAATTACGCCGTCGCTTTCGTTCTCGAGCAGCCGGGCGAGTTCATCGCCAATTTCGGCCAGTGGCAGCGGCCCGATGGGGGCCGGCGCCGGTTCGGTCTTTTTCCTGAAAAGCATTGTTCTCTTCCTGGCTCGCTCACATGGACGCGGCAAGGATATCGGCCATCGAACAGTACGAAACGAATAGGGCCACCCAAATAAAACACGTGACGCAACCCACCGCAACCACGCACAGCGGCGCGATGGTGTTCAGCAGTATCTTGGCGCGTTTGGCGGCTTCCCGCAGGTACTGCTGCGCGAGCCGCTCGAGGGCCTCGGGCAACATGCCGGAACTCTCGCCAAGGGCTGCCAGCGCCCGGAACGACTTCGGAAATGTTCGCCGTTCCGCATCAACGGCGCTGCCGAGAGTCTCTCCGCCTCGCACCCCATCCCTGACGTTCTTCAATGCGCGGGCGTATCGCTTCCGCACGTCCAGCGACGCGGCGCTCGCCAACGCCGCATCCAGCGGCGCGCCGGCCTTAAGCAGCGTCGCCAGCACATGGGCAATGCGTCCCAGGTCGCCACGGACGACCATGCCGCGCACGTAGGGGACGCATAGGGGGACGCCGAAATCAGTCCGGGCGATCACGCCGAGCCGCCTTAACCAGGCAATAACAAGCAGTCCGCTCAGAAGACCGACGACGAACGCCGGTAGGACTAAGGCAACCATAGGTTCATTCGGAAAGGCGGCGACGGGGCGGGTAAGCACGCGCAGTGGCCCCGACGTTCTTCCGCCCGCTTCGTGGATCATGTCAGCGAACACGGGAGCAATCTTAAGCGCGATGAAGGCGCCGAATGCTGCGTGCATGGCCAGGATTAGGGCGAGATAAGCGCTCACTCGTCGGAGCTTGCCGCGGATCGCCTCGCTCGAGATCGTGCTTTCAGCCAAGTCGGAAAGACATTGCGCGAGTCGGCCGCTTTGTTCCCCGACGGCCGTTAACTGGGTGCAGTATGGAGGGAAAAAATGGGGATAGCGTTGCATCGCCTCGGCCAAAGGCAATCCCGCTGCCACGTCGTCACGCACTGCCAGCAGCATGTACTCGACGGCCCTGTTGGGCGCGTCCGCGGCGGCGGCATTCAGCCCGGCCGCCAACGGCGCGTTACACCGCACCAACCCGGCAATTTGCTCTAGTACGGCAACGAGGTCACGGCGCCACCGCTTGACGCGGAAATACACCGCGCCGTGCCAAATACGGCGGCGACGCCAACCCGCCGGGGAACGAGGCGAGGGGGCCGGATTGTCCTTTGTTTTCGGCATGTGCGCTAAAGGGCTCCTATCCCGACAACCGGGTAATAGACCGACACGAGCATGAACAAGATCAGGCCGCCGAGAACGGCGATCAGCATGGGACCTGTGAGAAAGGTCAGGGTCGCGTCCTTTCGGGCTACTTCGCGCTCGCAGGACTCGGCTAGCTCGAGCAGCACGTCCTCGAGATCGCCCCGCTCCTCGGCCGTCGCGACCATCCAGCAGAACGTATGCGGAAACGCGGCGGATTTCGATAGGGCGTCCGCAATGGTGTCACCGGCAGCGACATAGTGCGCGGCACGCCGCGCGGCCTGGTCGAGCAGAGCGTTCCCGGAGGCGGCCCCGGCCAATTCGAGGCCGTCCTGCACGGGGACCCGGCTCGACAGCAACACGGCCAGCGTGTGGCTGAACCGCCCGCGCGCCGCCGCCGCAAACATGGCGCCCAACACCGGAACGTGCAGGAGCCCCCAATCGCGCGTTCGTGCCGCCCCGTCGGATCGTTTGGCAAGAAGGTTGAGGCCGGCGAGGGCCGCGACCAAAAGGAGTGGAGCGGCTGAGAGGGCTAAGGCATGGGCTTCGCCGAACCGTGCTAAGGCGAGCCAGAACGACGTGACCCGGGGAATCGGCTTGCCGAATTCGGCGTAGATGGCCGAGTAAACCGGCACTACCTTGATTAACAGAAACGTAAAGACGGCGCTGGCGGCGATCAAGACAAGGGCCGGATAAGCAAGGGCCTCTTGAAGTTTGTGTCTGGTTTCGATCATGCGGGCCGAGTAGTGGGCCATACGGGCCAAGACGCCGGGCAGATTGCCGGCCCGCTCGCCCGCGCGGATGACGCTCGCGTAAACGGCGGGAAACGAATGGCGGTGTTGGGCGACGGCCTCCTCGAGCGTAGCGCCGGTTTCGAGGCACGTGCGCACCGACTCGATGGCCGTCTTGAGCCGCCCGCGCCTGAGATCCTGGGCGGCTGCCCGCAACGACGGGACGAGCGGCAGCCCGCTCTTTGTGATCGCCAACAGTTGCTCGTTGAATAGCGCAACGTCCGCCCACGTCAGCTTCGCCGTGAGTCTCGGCACCGTGGGTCTTACGCCGAGTTCCTCAACGCTGTTGATATGGAAGCCTTCTTCCTGGAGCACGGCGACGACCCGATGCGCCGAGGTCTGTTCTATCGTTGCCTCGACGGGTTCCTCGTTGGCGTTTATCGCCTTGTACCTAAACGTAGGCATGTGCCTTGCCTTTCCAGGCCCATGAGGCCGCCCTCAGAGATGCTTTTTGGCGTATGCACGTTCACACACTTTCTCAGCCGCCGGATAGAATGTCGGCCACCGAGAACAACGGAATATACGCGCTGATCAACGCAAACCCGAACACAAATGCAATCAGCAGGTAGAGCAGCGCGATCAGTGGGAATTGGAATGACTGCTGCCGCGTCCCCTGCGCCTCATACGTGTTTGCCAGGAGAATGAGGCTCTGGGCGGTTTCCTGGCGGCTTCTAGTCGGTGCGATCACCGGGCCGAATGTCTCTGGCAAGACCGTTGTCGCCGAGAGACTGCGGGAAAGACGGTTCCCTGCGGCCACTTCCTGGGCCAGTGCGGCCGCGGCACGACGGAGCACGGCGTTGTCCGCGGCGCGTGCCGCGAAATCCAGGCTTTCTTCTGCGGGTACGCCTGCGCCAAGCAAGACGCCCAAGGCGCGGCTGAACCGTGCGATAGAGCGCGCGCGATACGGCCTCCCCCAACGCGGCAAATGCGAACGGAAACCGTCCACGAGGGGGCCGACAGCGCGGTTTTTCCTTAGCAGGTGAACGGCGATAACGAAAGCGTTGACTAACACTACGAGTGCGCATATCACGGACATTCGCCGGCCGGCGGCCACCCAGCTTGAAACGTCGAGCGCGAACTGGGTGGGCGCGGGCAGCCTGCCGCCAAGTTGCTGGAATGTCTCTCCCATTCCGAGCATTAGCCGCGCCATTACATAGAGCGCCGCTGCTCCGAACAGCACCGCTACGCCGATGAAGACGTAGGGATTGAGGAGGAGATATCGCCGCTCGGAAACGGCCCGGTCGCGCGAGCGCGCATACCGCGCTAGCTGTGCGAAAACGAGGGCCAAATTGCCGGTTTTCTCCCCATGGGCGACGGCGCTGATGTGCAAGGGCGTGAAGTGCCCGAGATGATGGGTCATGGCGTCGGCGAGCGTGCTGCCGCCGTCAATTCTACGGCGGAGGTCTCTGCAGAGCCTTGTCAGCGCGCTCATCCCGCCATCGCGCGCCAGCACGTCGAGGGCCTCGCCGAGCGGTCGCTCATGCAACGCGGCGAAGCGCAGTTCGTCGAACAAACGGGCAATGCCCGCAGACGAAACCCGCCGCATCCCGGGTACCCACCAGCGGCGCGTGCCACATGCATTCACGATTTCGACCTGATGCCCGCGTTCGGCAAGACGCTTGGCGACGCCACGGGTAGAATACGCCTCCATGAACCCCTCAAAGGGTGCCCCCTCGATGTCGGTGGCTCGATATCTGAACAATGGCACGGCACAATCCCTCGGGAAAGAAGGCCATCCGTTTTGTCAACGACACGTAGATGCGGGATGGGCGCGGGAGATCACTTTCAAACAAATCAGAAGGCACCCCCGCATCGAAGCCGCCGCTGACGAAATTCCGGGGTCCAAACGGTGGTCACGGCGCTCCTGGGCCGGAGTCTTGCTCGGCAGCGGCAAAAGCGATTCCCTTTCGCCAAACGATGTTGTTGCCCAGCAGCTCGTCCGGGGTCCCTTTCTGGCCGATGATGGGAACGGCGTCAATGCCGGCAGCCGAGATGGGAACGCTAGTAACCAGCATCATGAAACCGAAAAGGCCTCCCAACATAAACATGACGGTGGCGGCAACGCCCAACCGGCCCAACGCTTGGCCGGCTCGGCGCCGCCGACCACGTCTTGGACAGGCTTGTCGGTTTGGCTGTATCTGCATCCGGCGCTCAAGATCGGCCCAGTCGCCAATGGAGGCGGCGCGTTCCAATGCCCGGCCACTAACCGCCAGAAGCCACTCGAGTTCGGCCTTTTCCTCGTTGCACGCGTAGCAGCAGTCCAGGTGGGCCTGAACCCCGCGCCAGACGGCTTCCGGCAAATCGCCGGCCGCGTAGCGCGGCAGCATGCGTCGTGTTTGTTCGCAGTCCATGATAAGACCCCCACCTTATAACGAATGATGACAATCTACTGACACTCCAGGTGCTTTTTCATAGGGAATAGGTCTTCCTAAGCGTCTCGCGCAATTTTTTGATAGCCAATAGTTTACGCGATCTGACTGTATTCACTGGGCACTGCA